>NZ_JBHUUX010000114.1:0-9239 GCF_042670845.1 Promicromonospora sp. NPDC057138
CTTCCGCACGGTCTACTCGTGCGGAAGCCGGACAGGCGCTCTACATCGCGGACCCCGCTCGACCCGCGCGTAGGCTCACCCCGTGACCGTCTTCATCGACCCTCCGGCCTGGCCCGCGCACGGGACTTTGTTCTCCCACCTGGTCTCGGATGGGTCGCTGCGGGAGCTCCGGCTCTTCGCCCGGGCGGCCGGGGTGCCCGACCGCGCGTTCGACCTGGACCACTACGACGTGCCGGCGGCGCGGCACGACGACCTGGTCGCGGCGGGCGCGGTTCCCGTCGAGGGCGGCGACCTGGCCAGGCGACTGGCCGGCTCCGGCCTGCGGGTCTCGGGCGCCGAGCGCGGCCGCGCCAAGCAGGCGGCGCTCCTGACCCGCTGGGACGCCCTGTGGGCGGACCCGGGCCCGGCCCGCAAGGCCGGCGAGGAGCTGGTGGACCGCTGGCGCGAGCCGCACCGGGTCTACCACTCGACGCTGCACCTGGCCGTCGCCCTGGACGCGCTGGACGCGATCGCCGACGACGCCCGAGTCCCCGACCGCGCCCTGTGGCGCGCCCGCCTCGCCCTGTGGTTCCACGACGCGGTGCATGATGGCGTCGCGCGGCAGGACGAGGAACGCTCGGCGGCGCTGGTGGCCGAGCTGCTCGGCCCGCTGGCCGGTACGGGCGTCTCCGCCGAGGACGTCGACGAGGTCGCGCGCCTCGTCATGGTCACCGCCGAGCACGACCCGGCGCCCGACGACGTCGTCGGCGCCCTGGTCAGCGACGCCGACCTGGCCGTCCTCGGCGGGAGCCCGGCGGCCTACACCCGGTACACGCGCCAGGTCCGCGCCGAGTACTGCGACGTACCCGACGCGCTGTTCCGCGCCGGCCGCGCCCAGGTGCTCCGCACGCTCCTGGAGGGCGGCCCGCTCTTCCGCACCGCCCCGGGCGCGGCCCGCTGGCAGACGGCGGCGGTCGCCAACCTCCGCGATGAGCTGGCAGCGCTAGCGGCATGAGGCGAGTGCGGTAGCGTTCCGGCGTGACTCCACTCAAGGTCGCCGCCCTGGTCGCGAGCGTGCTCGCTCTCGCCTTCACCGTCCCCGTCGCCGTGGTGCAGGCCACCGGCCAGACCCGCGTGCGCCACGACGCCGGCGAGATCGAGAAGGCCGACGCCGTCATCGTGCTCGGGGCGGGGCTCCGCGCGGACGGCACGCCGTCGACGTACCTGCGCCGCCGTGTCGAGGGCGGCGCCGAGCTCTACCGCGCCGGCGTCGCGCCCACCGTGATCCTGAGCGGCGACGCGCACGACAACGCCGATGGCACGAGGTACGACGAGCCCGGCTCGATGCGCCGCTGGATCCTGGACAACGACCTCGGCGTCCCCGACGACGCGATAGTGCTGGACCGCGAGGGCTTCAACACCACCGCCACGTGCCGCCGCGCGTACGACCTGTTCGACGTGCGCACCGCCGTCGTCGTCACGCAGGACTACCACCTGCGCCGCACGCTCTATTCCTGCGTGGAGGCCGGGCTGGACGCCGTCGGGGTGGGCGTGAGCGCCGCGAGCGCGGTACCCGCGCAGGCGGCCTGGTGGCATGTGCGCGAGCTGCCCGCGAGCTGGAAGGCGGCGGTCCGCTCCCTCGCCCGACGCCGCCCCCGCTGACCCGTCAGACCTGCGGGTCACCCGGGCGATCTGTGGGTCTGACAGGTCACTTCTTCTTGGGCGTGACCCAGAGGTGGATCGTGCCCTGGACCACCACCGTGCCGTCGTCCAGGGTGGCGCGCACACGCACCGGCAGGTCCCGGTCGTCGCCGTCCCACTGGTCCTGGTCCGTCTCGGCGATGCAGGTGACGTCCCCGGTCGACTTCGCGAGGTAGGCGACCTCCATGCCCTTCGGCAGCCACCGCTTGTCGTCGGGCACCGTGGCCTCGGCGAGCGAGCCCATGGCCATCTCGAGCCCGTTGCAGACGGCGATCGCGTGCACGGTGCCGATGTGGTTCCGGTTGCGCCGCCGGTTGGGCACCACTACCTCGCCGTAGTTCGGCCGCATGTCGACCACGCGCGGGGCGATGCTGCCGAAGTACGGGGCCTTGAGGGTGTAGGCCACGGTGAAGATCCGCTTGCCGAGCAGCCCGCCGATGACGGGCAGGGAGTTGGCGGACTTCCAGAAGGCGTGGAGCTGCGTCGTCATGCGGGCGAGCGTACCCGCGCGCGTGACGACAGTTCACCGCACGCCGCGCCTGCATGGCGTGCGTCCGCGGCTCCGCCCCACCTCACGCTAGCTGCACCTTCGCCTCACGCCATGCGCAGCCTGCGCATCGCGCCCAGGGCGGCCGTCAGCACCCGGCTCGGGGTGTCCCCGCCCAGGCCGTAGAGGTTGTCGAACGTCGCGCCGAACCGCGCGCCGCGGGACGTCACGACGGTCTGCTGCCGCGTGAGCCCGTCGATCGACGCCGCGCCGTGCCGCGCGCCCAGGCCGGAGGCCTTCCAGCCGCCGAGCGGCGCCGAGACGGAGCCCCACGCGATCGTGTACCCATCGTTGATCGCCACGGAACCCGTGTCGATGCGCGCCGCCACGCGGCGCGCGCGGGCGACGTCCCGGGACCAGACGGCGGCGTGGAGGCCGTACTCGGTGTCGTTCATGACGGCGACGGCGTCCTCGTCGCAGTCGACGCGCGTGATCGTGACGACCGGCCCGAAGGTCTCCTCGCGCGCCACTACCGCCTGTGCGGGGACGTCGTCGAGCACGGTCGGCGCGTAGAAGTACGGTCCGACGTCGGCGCGGTGCACCCCGCCGGCGAGCACGCGCGCGCCCCGGGCCAGTGCGTCGTCCACGTGCGCCGTCACCTTGTCGAGCTGCGCGGCCGACGTCAGCGAGCCGACCTCGGCCGAGTAGTCCAGGGCGGGGCTGAGCCGCAGGTTCCGCACGGCGCGCACGAACTTCGCGACGAACTCCTCGGCGACGGCCTCGTGCACCACCAGCCGTTCGATGGACACGCACAGCTGGCCCGCGTTCGAGAAGCAGGCCCGCACAATACCCGGGACGGAAGCGTCGATATCGACGTCTTCGGTCACGTAGAGGGCGTTCTTGCCGCCCAGCTCCAGCGTGGCCCCGATGAGACGTTCGCCCGCCCGTGCCGCGATCTTGCGGCCCGTGGCGGTGGAGCCGGTGAACGCAATGTGGTCCACGTGCTCGATCAGCGCCTCACCGACCTCGGGACCGCCCGCGACCACCTGGAACAGCCCGGCGGGGAGGCCCGCGTCGTCCAGGGCCTCGGCCGCCCACAACGCCGTGAGCGTCGTCTGCGGGTCCGGCTTGAGCACCACCGCGTTGCCGGCCAGGAGCGCGGGCAGCGCCTCCGAGAGCGCGAGCACCAGCGGGTAGTTCCACGGCGCGATCGCGCCGACCACGCCGACGGGGCGGCGGTGCACCTGCACCCCTGCGAGCAGCGGGACCATGCCCCGGACCCGGCGGGCCGCGAGGTAGCGCTCACCGCGCACCGCATAGTGCCGGGTGACCTGCGCGATGTCGGCGACCTCCTCGAAGGCCGCGCGGCGCGACTTGCCGGTCTCGAGCTGGATGAGGTCGAGCGCCTCCGACTGCCGCTCCAGGACGATCCGGCCGAGCCGCTGGAGCACGCCGGCGCGATCTCGTACCGACAGCCGCGCCCAGGCGCGTTGCGCCACTCTCGCTCGCACGACGCACGCGGCGACATCCTCCGGGGAGGAGACCGGGAACGTCACGAGCGGGGCGCCCGTGAACGGGCACATGGACCGGTGCGTGCCCGATCCCTCGGAGGTTGCGATCCGAGCCACCAGCGGGGCCATCACCCCTGGCTCGAGGACGAACGTCCCCTGCGGGTGCTCCGGGTCGAGCACACCGCCGACCGCACCACTAGCCGCTGCGTCGGCTGCTGCGTCGTCGATCATGGCGGACACCCTACGCGCAAAACCCTGCACCATGTATCGATAGGTGTGTGAAACTGACTTTCATCGTGGTTCGCCCCGGCGGCTGCAACCGCGTGGCGCTCCGCCTACTGAAATCAGCTCGGCTCGACCCAGCGGCCGAGGACCGTGCACTCCTGGTCGGCATAGCCCAGCCGCTCGTAGAAGCCGATCACGTCGGTGTTGGTGGTCCGCACCATGAGCTGGATCTTGCGTGCGCCGCGCGCGACGAGCCACGCCTCGGCGGCGACCACCGCGGCCCGGCCCAGGCCGGTACTCTGCGCCTCGGGCGCGACCGCCACGTAGTAGAGCCAGCCCCGGTGGCCGTCGTGACCGGCCATCGCGGTGGCGGACACCCGGCCGTCGGCCCGCGCGACCAGGACCGTCGAGCCGTCGCCCGCGCGGGCCTCGGCGATGTCGACGTAGGGGTCGTTCCACGGCCGGGTCAGCCCGCAGGCCTGCCACAGCTCGACGACCTGCTCGACGTCGGCGTCGGTGATCTCCACGAACTCGCCGTCGGCCGCGGGGGCCGCGGCGAGGACAGGGGCGAGCTGCTCGCCGTCGGCCACAGCGCTCACCGCGGCTGGTACGGCGACACGACGACCTCGACCCGCTGGAACTCCTTGAGGTCGGAGTAGCCGGTGGTGGCCATGGCGCGGCGGAGCGCGCCCACGAGGTTCAGGGTGCCGTCGGCCTGCTTGCCCGGCCCGAAGAGGATCTCCTCGAGCTTGCCCACCGTGCCCACCTCGACACGCTCGCCGCGCGGCAGCTGCGGGTGGTGCGCCTCGGGGCCCCAGTGGAAGCCCTGGCCGGGCGCCTCGGCCGCACGCGCGAGCGCGGCGCCGAGCATGACGGCGTCCGCGCCGCAGGCCACGGCCTTGACGACGTCGCCGGAGTGGCCCACCCCGCCGTCCGCGATGACGTGCACGTACCGGCCGCCGGACTCGTCGAGGTAGTCGCGGCGGGCCGCCGCGACGTCGGCCACCGAGGTGGCCATGGGCGCGTGGATGCCGAGGCTGACGCGCGTGGTGTGGGCGGCGCCGCCGCCGAACCCGACGAGCACGCCCGCCGCGCCCGTGCGCATCAGGTGCAGTGCGGCGGTGTACGTCGAGGCCCCGCCGACGACGACCGGCACGTCCAGCTCGTAGATGAACCGCTTGAGGTTGAGCGGCTCCGCGTTGCCCGACACGTGCTCGGCCGAGACCGTGGTGCCGCGGATGACGAACAGGTCGACGCCGGCGTCGACCACGGTCTTGTAGAACTCCTGCGTGCGCTGCGGGGTGAGCGCGCCGG
Organism: Promicromonospora sp. NPDC057138; assembly: GCF_042670845.1. NCBI lineage: Bacteria > Bacillati > Actinomycetota > Actinomycetes > Micrococcales > Promicromonosporaceae > Promicromonospora > Promicromonospora sp. NPDC057138. The sequence goes on from NZ_JBHUUX010000114.1 coordinate 5,218, forward strand.
CGACGGTCACGCCCGCGGCCCGGATCTCCTTGAGCCGCTGCGTGATGAGCTCCGGCTTGATGGGCTCCGAGTAGATCGCCTGCATGCGGTGCGTCGCCTGGTCCGCGGGCAGGGCCGCGATCTCGGCGAGCAGCGGCTCGGGCGACTCGTAGCGGGTCCACAGGCCCTCGAGGTCGAGCACGCCGAGGCCGCCGAACCGGCCCAGCGCGACAGCGCTGCTCGGGCTCATCACGGAGTCCATCGGGGCCGCGACGATCGGCAGGTCGAAGTGGTAGGCGTCGATCTGCCAGCCGACCGAGACGTCCTTCGGGTCGCGTGTACGACGGGACGGCACCACCGCTATGTCGTCGAAGGAATAGGCGCGCCGCCCGCGCTTGCCGCGTCCGATCTCGATCTCGTTGCTCACCCGCCAAGCCTACCCATCCGATCTGACGGTGCGCGCAGCATCCGGTGATGCACGGGGTGGGACCGGCCGGAGTGTCAGTGACCGGTGGCAAGGTTCTCCATGGACGCACCGGGGACAAGGGCAGAGCTGGACAACACTGCCCGGAAAACCCGGACGAGCAGGGAGGACACCATGAACGAGACCTGGATCAACAGGCCGCTGCTGGGCTTCGACACGGAGACCACAGGGGTGGATGTGGCAGGCGACCGGATCGTCACGGCGGCCCTCGTGCTGCGCACGCCCGGGGTGGGCACCGAGGTCCGCACCTGGCTGATGGACCCGGGCGTCGAGATCCCGGAGGAGGCCGCGGCCATCCACGGCATCTCGACGGAGCACGCTCGGGCGCACGGCGTCCAGCCGCTGGAGGCGCTCGAGGAGATCGCCGCGGAGCTCGCCGGCCACCTGGCCGACGGCGTGCCGGTGGTCGCCTACAACGCGGCCTACGACCTCTCCCTGCTCGACGCCGAGCTGCTGCGCCACGGGCTCAAGACCCTCCCGCAGCGCCTCGGCCATCCGGTGGAGCCCGTGGTGGACCCGCTGGTCATCGACCGCTGGCTGGACCGGTACCGCCCGGGCAAGCGCCGCCTCGGCGACCTGGCGCAGTGGTACGGCGTGACGTCGGACGGCGACCTGCACACCGCCGAGGTGGACGTGCTCGCCACGCTCGACGTGCTGGAGGCCCTGGCCCGCAGGTTCCCGCAGCTCGCCCGCATGCCCCTGACGGACCTGCACCAGCAGCAGATCGGCGCGCATCGCCAGTGGGCGGTGAGCTTCAACGAGTGGCGCCGCGAGCAGGGCCTGGACGGTCCCGGCGCGTCCGGGGCGTGGCCGGTGCAGCGCGCTGTGGGCGGCTGACCGGCCGCCCCGGACGCGGAGGTGCGGTCGGGGTCAGCGGCGATACACGGCGTCGACCTCGACCTCGACCAGCCATCCGTCCACCGGGAGGTTCTCGACCTCAAGGGCGAAGCGCGACGGGCGGGCGGCGTTGACGACCATCGGCTCGGTCGTCGCCGACCCGAGCTGGACGTCGAGCACCTCGCCGGTGGACAGGTTCGTGTTGGCGAAGAACTGGCGGTAGGCCCGGTTCCACCCGGCGAAGTCCATCTTCTCCTCGCCCTCGGGGTTCTGCAGGAACACGCGCATGGAGATGACGTCGTCGTACCCGAGACCGGCCCTCGCGAGGTTGTCGCCGATCCGCGTGAGGGCGTTGATGCCCTGGGCCTCGGTGAGGGTCACGCCGTCCGGCAGCTCGGCGCCCGGAAAGATATCGGTCGGGATGTAGCGCTCTTCCGTGGACGCGCCCGGCGCGGTATTGCTGGCGGCCGGGCCGAGACCCGAGGACTTGTACCAGGACATGTTCCTGCCGATGGCCACGCCATCGGCGATGAGCGGGGTCTCTCCGGTGACGAACGAGTGGGCTCGGTCCGGGTCGGGCCTGAAGACGTGGGTGGCGGCGAAGGCGGTGCCGGGGACGGCGACCGCGGCGGTGACGACGATGGCGGCGACGAGCTTCGTGCGATTCTTCATGGAGCTCCTCCTGCGGGCCTGCCGAGCGCCCCGACGGCGCCCGGATGTGGCAGCCCGGCGGGGTCAGCGCCGGGTGGCGGATGACGCTAGCCAGGGGGAATTTCCGGAGGATGACCGTCACGGGTCGCTCCGGGAACGCGTCCGACGTCGGCGCCCGGAGCTTCCCCTGCGCTTCCCTGCACGGACGGAACTTTGCGCAAATATGCCGAAACAACATGGTTACTGCGGGCAATTACACAGAAACGGGGCAGACCCGGCGCGGTGACCTGCGCCCCATAGCGTCCGACGCGGTGCTGACGGCGGCTCCCGGCACCCGCGAGGGGATCTGCCGCCCGTCAGGCCTTTCGAGACGAGAGGTAGTCCGACGTGGTCACTCAGAACAACACCACCAGCGTCTCCCGCCGTAACTTCCTCCAGGCCGTCGGCGCGGGGTCCAGCGCCGGCGTCATGTTCGCGACGATGGGCGCCATGGGGCTGGCGCCGACCGCCGCCGCCCAGCCGAGAGCCGAGTCCTGGACGCCCCCGCGGGGCAGCGACTTCACGCTCACCGGCCGGTCCGCCAAGAAAGTGGTTGTCGTCGGAGCAGGCCCGGCCGGCCTCGCGACGGCGTACGAGCTGCAGAAGGCCGGCTACCAGGTCACCGTGCTCGAAGCCCGGCACCGGCCCGGCGGGCGCACCCTCACCATGCGCGGCGGCGACTCCGAGACCGACGTCGACGGCGTCACGCAGACCGCGCGGTTCGACGACGGCATCTACCTGAACGCCGGCGCGGCCCGCATCGCGCAGTGGATGGTCACCATGGACTACCTCCGCGAGCTGGGCGTGCCCTACGAGGTCTTCACGAACGCGAACGCCGACGCCTATATCTACAACGAGCGGTCCGGCGCGACGCCGGGCAACCCGGTCCGCTACCGGACCGCCAAGGCGGACGTCCACGGCTACACCTCCGAGCTGCTGCACCACGCCACCGACCAGGGCGCCCTGGACCAGAAGCTGACGGAAGAGGACAAGGAGAACCTGCGCACCTTCCTGCGCAGCTGGGGCTCGCTCGCGTCCGACGGCACCTATGCCGGCGGCAGCAACCGCGGCTTCGAGGTCTATCCGTCGGCATGGAACGAGCACGGCACGCCGCTGCCCGGCCCCGGCACGGTCTCCGAGGTGCTGGCCTCGAAGGTGGGCCAGTACTTCCCGTTCGAGATCAACTGGGAGCAGTCGATGCTCATGTTCCAGCCGAAAGGCGGCATGGACACGACCTACCGGTACTTCGTCCGAGCCATCGGCGAGCGCAACGTGCGGTTCAGGTCACCCGTCACCGGCGTCGAGAACACGAGCGGCGGGGTCAAGGTCACCTACACCACCCCGAACGGCGCGGAGCGGCAGGTCGAGGCGGACTTCGCCGTCGTCGCGGCGCCGGCGGGCCTCATGCGGCGGTGGGACACCAACTGGGGGCCGGAGATCGACGCGGCGCTCGGCGAGTTCGCCGTCGGCTCCCCCGCCGGAAAGATCGGCCTGCAGTACCGGTCGCGGTGGTGGGAGGACGATCACCGGATCTTCGGCGGGATCACCGAGACCGATATGGACCTCGCCCACCTGTGGTACCCGTCCTACGGGTATGGCGAGCGGAAGGGGCTGATCGTCGGCTACTACAACACGGGCGCCAACGCCCGCGCGTACGCCGACATGGCCCCGCGACAGCGAGAGCTGCGCGCCGTCGAGCAGGGTGTGAAGATCCACGGGGAGAAGTACCGCACGGAGCTGGAGAGCTCCTTCTCCATCGCCTGGCACAAGGTGCCCTACATCGAGGGCGCCTGGGCCTTCCCGAACACCGAGTCCTCGGGCTTCAAGCTGTTGCAGCAGGGTGCGGGCAACGTGTACTTCGCGGGCGACTGGATGTCCGAGGTCTCCGCGTGGCAGCACGGCGCCTTCTGGTCGGCCCGGTACGCGGTGCAGACCCTGCACGAGCGCGTCATGTCGAGCTCCGCGGGGTAGGGCGTTCCGCGAAGTAGAGCGCCTGTCCGAGTCTCCCTGGCGAAACCAGGGAGACTCGGAC
>NZ_JBHUUX010000115.1:0-9213 GCF_042670845.1 Promicromonospora sp. NPDC057138
GTCCGAGTCTCCCGGCTTCACCGAGGAGACTCGGACAGGCGCTCTACTTCGCGAAACGCACTGCTAGGGGCGGCCCGCGTAGGGCATCGCGTCCGTGAGGCGCAGCGGGTCCTCCGATACCGGGTTACCGGGCAACGTCGCCTCGATCATCATGCCGCCGCCCGTGTACAGGGCCACGTGGTAGATCGACGCCGGGTCGCTCGGGTCAGAGCCGTAGAAGATCAGGTCTCCGGGACGCAGCGACCCGTAGTCCACCTTGCCGACGGTGAGGTACTGCGACCGCGAGCTCCGGGTGATGTTCACGCCCTGGCTCGCCCACGCCATCATCGTCAGGCCCGAGCAGTCGTAGGAGGCCGGCCCTGCCGCGCCGAGCAGGTAGGGCGCCCCGAGCCTGGTCCGCGCCCAGGCGACCGCGCCGAATCCCTGGCCTTCCGACCCGCTCGCCACCCCGGAGGTCGGCGGGACGACGGGCGCGGGCTCCGGAGCGGGTGCGGGCTGCCCGCCCGAGGACTCGGGCTCGTCCGCCGGGGCGTCGGGCTGATGTGCCTCGACGGAGGCGGCCTCCGCCGCCTCGGCCGCAGCCGCGGCCCTGGCCTGCTGCTGCCGTTCGAGCTCCGCCTTCGCCGCGGCCTCGCGGGCCTCCTCCGCGGCCGCGGCACGCGCCGCCTCCCGCTCCCGCTCGATCTGCACGCTGGTCTGCCGCAGCTCCGCGAGCCGCTGGACGAGGGCCGTGCGCTCGACCTCGGCGGCCCGGGTCCGTGCCTGGAGATCGGCGGCCGCGGCCTGGGCGTCGTCGAACGCCGTCCGGGCCCGCACGGCGGCCGCGTCGAGCTGCTTCTTCGCGGCGGTCCACCGCGCGTCGGCGGACTCGGAGGAGGCGCGCGCCTCCTGGTAGTCGGCGAGGGCGCCTCCCAGCTTGCGCTGCACGGCGCGCTCCGCGGCGCTGCGTCCTACCAGGTCGGGCACCGAGTCCGCCTCGAGGGCGACGCCGAGCGGCCCCAGGTCGGCGTCGCGCGCCGACGCCCGGTACACCTCGGCCAGGCTCGCCCGTGCCGCCACCTCGCCGTGGTGCGCCTTCTCGGCGGCGGCCCGGGCCTCGGCCACCTCCTGCCGGGCGTCCTCGACCGCCTGCTGCGCGTCGGCGTAGTCGGCCGCCGACGCCTGCACGCGGACCTGGGCCGCCTCGAGCTCCGTGCGGAGCGCCACGAGCGCAGCCTCCGCCTGCCGGACGTCGAGGGTCCCGGCGGCCACCGCGTCCTTGGCCGCCTGAGCCTCCTGGGCGGACGGCGCCTCCTGGGCGGACGGCGGGTCGGCGGGCTGGTCCGCCTCGGCGACCGGGCCCCAGGGGATCACCAGCCCGAGCGCGAGCACCGCCGCCGCGAGCGCACGGAGGGCCAGCACTTTGCCATGGCCGTGGCCGTGGCCGTGTCGAACCTGACCCATGATCCCCCTCCCGATCGGCGCGCTCCCGGCGTGTCGCCTTGCGCAGACCTTGTGAATCACTCCCGTGTCACCGGTCCAATGTGGCCCACGGTGCTGGTTCGCGCTACCGGAGAGCAAACGGTCCGCCAAGAGTGGATCTGCCCGCGCCGAGGCCTGCCGTCTCATTTTTGAATCTCGGAATATAAGACATGCCTGTCGGCCCCGTCCGCGGCCGTCTACGGTCTCTTCATGACTTGTCGAATGTGCGGCCGCTGAACAGCGCACGTTCGCCTGCCCTCGGCCCCTCGGCCGACACTCCGCGTGCGCCCGACCGCCGCGGACCCACCTCCTGATGCGCAGGCCCTTGGGGCGCGTCTCGGCCAGTTCCGCCAGAAGCCCCGCCACCCCACCCCGAGCCGCAGGAGGACCCATGGCCATCACCACCCCGAGGGCCGCGCACGACGTCCCGGACCAACAGGCCCGCTCGGCACGCGTGCCGTTCCCGGCGCAGAACGGCGCACTCGGCCGGGAAGGCGCCCCGCCGAGCCCCGCCGACCCCGTCCAGACCTCGCGCTCCCGCAGCAAGCCGCCGGTGCCCGCGAGCGGCGCGTGGCGGGACGGCGACGACCCCGGCCGTCGGCAGTTCGCCGACATGGGCTCCTTCGACCTGGAGGCGGGCGGGCGCCTGCCCGCCGTCCGCGTCGCCTACGAGACCTGGGGAACCCTCGACGAGACCGGCTCCAACGCCGTGCTGGTGCTGCACGCGCTGACCGGCGACTCGCACGTGACGGGCGAGGCCGGGCCCGGGCACGTGACCGACGGCTGGTGGGCGCAGATGGTGGGGCCGGGCAAGCCCATCGACACCGACCGGTACTTCGTGGTGGCGCCCAACGCGCTCGGCGGGTGTCAGGGCACCACTGGGCCGTCGTCGACGGCGCAGGACGGCCGCCCGTGGGGCGGCCGGTTCCCGTACATCACCACGCGCGACCAGGTGGCCGTGGAGGTCGCGCTGTCCCGCGAGCTCGGGATCTCGTCGTGGGAGCTCGTGATCGGCGCGTCGATGGGCGGGCTCCGCGTGCTGGAGTGGGCGCTGCTGGGGCCCGAGGCCGGCGTTGAGGTGCGCAACGTAGCGGCCATCGCGACGACCGCCCAGACCGGCGGGGACCAGATCGCGTGGGCACACCCGCAGCTCGCCGCCATCCGCGTGGACCCCCGGTTCCGCGACGGCGACTACTACGACGCCCCCGCCGACGACGGCCCGCACACCGGCCTGGGCATCGCCCGGCAGATCGCGCACACGACGTACCGCACGGGCTACGAGCTGGACCAGCGGTTCGGGCGGCTGCCGCAGGGCGGCGAGGACCCGTTCGCGGGCGGCCGGTTCGCCGTGCAGTCCTACCTGGACCACCACGGCGACAAGCTGGCGCGCCGGTTCGACGCCAACTCCTACCTCGTGCTCACCGAGTCGATGCTGTCGCACGACCTGGGCCGCGACCGCGGCGGCGTCGAGGCGGCGCTCACCCAGATCACCGCCCGGGCGCTGGTGGTGGCGGTGGACAGCGACCGGCTGTTCCCGCCCACGCAGTCCGCGCGGCTCGCGCTGTGGATCCCGAGGGCGGAGCCGCTGCGGATCGTGACGAGCGACGTGGGCCACGACGGGTTCCTGGTGGAGGCCGACCAGATCGGCCCGATGGTGAGCGAGTTCCTCGGGTAACCATCCTGCGGGCCGGGGATCCCGGGCTTAGCGTGGCTGTATGGCAAAGCTCAATCCGTACCTCAGCTTCAAGTCCGAGGCCAAGGATGCCTTGGCCTTCTACCAGTCAGTGCTCGGCGGAGAGCTCGACGTCAGCACGTTCGGTGGGACCCCGATGGAGGGGATGCCCACTCCCGACGAGGACAAGGACCTCGTCATGCACGGGCAGCTCGACACCCCGGGCGGCCTCACGATCATGGCGTCGGACAGTCCGTCGTTCATGGAGTACGTGGCCCCCTCCAGCGGCGTCACCGTCTCTCTGTCGGGCGGCCCGGACGACCACGAGTACATCAAGGGCGCCTTCGAGAAGCTGTCCGACGGCGCGACGCCTGGCCAGCCGCTCGAGCTCGCACCGTGGGGCGACTACTACGGGGCGCTCACCGACAAGTTCGGCATCTCCTGGATGTTCAACATCGGGACCGAGCAACCCACCGGGTGATCTTCCGTTACTGAACCTGGCTCCAGTAACCTTCCTCGGGCTGGTCGACGCTGATCAGCTCGACGAAGGGAGCGTTCAGTGACACAGCGCCGTGCACTCTCCATCCTTGCCACGCTGGGCCTGGTGACGTCGGGCGCGGTCGGCGCGTCCGCCCCGGCGCACGCCGACCCACCCGCCCAGGAGGTGCTGTTCGTCGCCAACAACTGGGACGGCACCGCCTCCGTGCTGTCCTCGGGCGCCGACCTCACCCCGGTCGGCCAGGTCGACGTGATCCCCGACCGCGCGGAGCGGATGCGCGAGATCTACCGCGACCCGATCCGGCTGGCGGCCTTCCTGGTCATCCGGGAGACCGTGGGCGAGGGCCACGACCAGTTCGCCGACGACATGTACACCACGCCCGACGGCACCTCCCTGGTGGTGTCCCGCCCCAGCTTCGCCGACGTCGTCTCCATCAGCCTCGCCACCGGCGAGGTGGAGTGGCGGTTCCCCGTGAGCGGGCTCCGGGCCGACCACATGGCCGTGTCGCCCGACGGGACGCAGGTCGCCGTCTCGGCGTCGACGGGCAACCGCGTGCACGTGCTGGACATCGAGACCGGCGCCGAGGCCGGCTCGTTCCCGACGGGCGACAAGCCCCACGAGAACGTCTACACGTCCGACGGGCTCATCTGGAACATGTCGATCGGCGAGGTCAACAACGACCTCGACGACCCCGCGCTCGACTTCCTCAAGGGCGACCGCGTCATCACGGTGGCCGACGCCGAGACGTTCGAGGTGGTGCGCGAGATCGACATGCGCGACCGGCTCGACGACGCCGGGCTGGACCACCTGTCCGACGCCGTCCGCCCCGCCGCGTTCAGCCCGGACGAGTCGAAGCTGTACTTCCAGGTATCGTTCTTCGGCGGGTTCCTGGAGTACGACGTCGCGAGCGACCGGATCACGCGTGTCAAGACCCTGCCGCGGGTCTTCGACGGCCGGCGCACCGACATGGTCAACGACTCGCGCCACCACGGCCTGACCATGGAGCCCACCGGGGGGCACCTGTGCGTCGCCGGGACCATGGACGACTACGCCGTCGTCGTGGACCGGGCCACGCTCGCCGAGGGGCCGCTGATCGACGTCGACAAGCCGTACTGGTCCACCGTGACGGGCGACGGCGCCGCGTGCGTCGTGTCGGAGTCCGGGGCCGACCAGGTGACGTCCATCGACTTCGCGACGGGGCAGAAGATCGCGTCGGTGCCGGTCGGCGACCATCCCCAGCGAGTGCGGTTGGGCACGGTCCCCGCCGGCTGGCCCGGCGTCACGACGCAGGTAGGTTGAACTCCATGCTCGCCGCCTACGTGACCAGCTTCTCGCCCGACAGCCCGCTCGACGGCCTGATGGTCGGCAACCGACCGGAACCGGAGGCCAGGGAGCACTGGACCACCGTGGACGTCCGGGCCGCGAGCCTGAACCATCACGACCTGTTCTCGCTGCGCGGCGTGGGGCTCAAGGAGCAGCAGCTCCCGATGATCCTCGGCACCGACGCCGCGGGCGTGGCCCCGGACGGCACCGAGGTGATAGTGCACGGCGTCATCGGGGCCGACGGTCACGGCGTCGGGCCGAAGGAGCCGCGGTCGCTGCTCTCGGAGCGCTACCCCGGGACCCTCGCCGAGCGGGTGTCCGTGCCGACGGCGAACCTCGTGCCCAAGCCCGCCGAGCTCTCGTTCGCGGAGGCCGCGTGCCTGCCGACGGCGTGGCTCACCGCCTACAGCATGCTGTTCACGGCGGGCGGGCTCGCCCCGGGCGACCGCGTGCTGGTGCAGGGCGCCGGCGGCGGGCTCGCGACGGCGGCGGTCACGCTGGGCGCGGCGGCGGGCCTGGAGGTCTGGGTGACGTCGCGCTCCGCCGAGAAGCGCGAGCGCGCCGTCGCGCTGGGCGCGGCGGGCGCCGTCGAGGCGGGCGCCCGCCTGCCCGCGCGCGTCGACGCGGTGCTGGAGTCGGTGGGCCAGGCGACCTGGGGTCACTCGATCCGCTCGGTACGCCCGGGCGGCACGGTCCTGGTCTGCGGCGCGACGTCGGGCGACGCCTCCCCGGCCGAGCTGACCCGCATCTTCTTCCAGGAGATCCGGGTGCAGGGCGTCACCATGGGCTCACGGGACGACCTCGGGGCGCTCGCCCGGTTCTGCGCTCGCACCGGCGTTCGCCCGGTGATCGACGCCGAGCTGCCGCTCGCGAAGGCCGCCGACGGCCTGGCCCTCCTGAACGAGGGCAACCAGTTCGGCAAGCTGGTCGTCCGCCCCTGAGCCACTCGCTGGTTGAGCCTGTCGAAACCCGACCCGCTGGTTGAGCCTGTCGAAACCGGGTCTCGACAAGCTCGACCAGCGGTTGTCGCTCGACCAGCGGTTGTCGCTCGACCAGCGGTTGTCGCTCAGGCGAAGCGGCGGGAGAACTCCTCGACCAGCGTGGGGCCCGTGTCGCCGATGCGCCACACGCTCCAGCCGTCAGCCGTGTAGGAGCCCGACGCCGCCGTGGCGGCCGAGTCCGGGTGCCGGTAGCGCGCGCCGTTGGCGAGCTGGATGGCGCCGTCCGGCAGGAGCATCGCCTCGAAGTGCTGGTTGCGGCGCGGCCGCGACCACACGATGCGCGTGGGCGTGCCGATGCTGCGGGCGAGCGCCTCGAGGTCCGGGTCGTCCTCCTCCTCGAAGAGCATCGGGGTGCTGGCCCGGATGCTCTCGCCCGGCGGCACGGGACGGGCCGGCGCCTCGGGGGCGCTGGACGGGTAGGGGTCGGCGGCGAACGCCGTCTGGCCGTAGCCATCGTCCGGGCCGGCCAGGTAGCCGCCGGACTCCCACGGGCCCGGCTCCGTGGCGACCGGGGCCGGGGCGTCGGCGTAGGACGACTCGTACCCGGACTGCTCGCCGTAGCCGTAGCCGCCCTGGTCGGCGTACCCGACGGGCGCGTCTGGCGCGTAGCCGTACGTCGACGCCGCGGGTGCGAAGCTCGACTCCGCGCTGTAGGCAGGCTCCGGCGCGTAGCGCGGCCGGGTGACGTCGAAGTCGTCGGGCTCGTCGGCGGGCGGCCCGGCGTAGGCGGACCGGTCCTCGTACGCGGCCGGCTGCCACAGGTTCTCCTCCGCCTGCGACTGCGGCGCGGGCGGGTACGCCGGCTCGTCGGAGGGCGCCGGGTTCGACGGCAGGTAGTCCGACGTCGGCTCGTCGGGCCGGCTGGACGCCGCGAACCGGTCGGTGCGCGAGCGGCGCCGCACCGAGGGCGTCGGCTCGGCCGGGGCCGCGGCGGGCGCGGCGGCGGGCGCCGGGGCGGCCACGCTGCCGAGCGACGACCGGCTCGCGGCCAGGCGCGGCGGGGTGGTCGGCGTCGGACGGGAGTCGGCGCCGGGGCGCACCGGGGAGACCGGCGCGCTCGGGGTGCTGCCGCTGCTGGGGGCGGGCGGGGCCGGGGGTGCGGGCGGCGGGGTCGCCGGGGCGGCGTCGGACGAGGCCGCAGCGGCCTGGGCCCGGCGGGCAGCCCGGGTGCCTGCCGCGCGCTCGGGCGTGCTGCCGCGCGAGCCACCCGTGCGGAGGCTCGACCGCAGGCCGGTGGCGGCGTTGGTCGGGCCGGACGGTGGGTTGTCGGCGACCGGCGCGGACGAGCTGCCGGCCCGGTTCGGCTGGGCGCCCTGCTGCGCCGCACTCTGCTGAGTCGCACTCTGCTGCGCAGCGCTCTGCCGCGCCGCGTCCTGCCGCGCCTCATCCTGCCGGGCCGCGTCCTGCCGCGCCGCGCGCTCGGAGCGGGACTGCAGCGCCTGCGGCGTCTTGTCGGAGCGGGACTGCGGCGCCTGCGCGATGACCGGCATCTTGCCGGTGAGGGCGTAGCCGACCTTGACGCCCTCCTCGAAGGCGTCCTTGGGCGGCGTCGAGCCACCCGCCACGCCACCGGTGACGCCGGTGTCCATCGAGGTGCTGACCGAACCGTCGTTCGAGCCCATGATGGAGCCGGTGATCGAGCCGCCGATCGGCGCCGACTTCCCCACGGGCAGCCCGGGCGGCAGGTGCACCACGAGCGGCGAGACGTCAAGGAACTTGCGGCCGTCGTTCGAGTTCACGACGCCCATCTTCAGCACCTCGACGGGCATCGAGGGCTGGCGCAGGAAGTCGACGGCGTTGAGGATCTCGTCGGGCGCGTTCTGGCAGATGATGATGAGCCGCGCGCCCGGGCCGCCGTTCTTGCCCGCCTGCGTGCGCGTGATGGGCACGCTGTCGTAGAACGCGGCGACATCGTGCTGGAAGGAGCTGGCCCCGCCGCTGTAGCGCGCCGCGAGGTCCGCGCGCGTCAGCCGGCCGGCCGCGCCGGCGTGGTCGAGCGCCTTGGCGAGGTTCTCCCGGTCGAGGTCCGCCACGAGCTCGACGACGACGGGCGAACCGGACGCGTCGAGCGCGAGCAGGTGCGGCTCGTCCGGGCCGGAGCCCTGCGCGATGGGGAACACCTCTTCGCCGAGGAGACCGTCGATGTGGGAGTCGACCACCTGGTTGGCCGTCGTCTTCAGGCCGGGTTCCGACCCGCCGGCGCCCTTGGCGGACGTCACGAGGAGGGGCCGCTGGGTATCGACCTCGAACAATGGCATCTCGTGATCTCCCCGGGTCCTGCGGCATCGGTCCGCCCTAGCCTAAAGGCCGGGGGCAAGAGACCGGAAACACGGGGGTGAAGGTCCCGTGACACTTGTCACAAGGAGCTGTCCCCACCTACGGTTTCGGCCATGACGACCATCCATGCTCCTGCGTTCCTGTCCCGGCGACGTTCCGTCGCCGGCCAGCAGGCGCGCGGCGCGGGGAGGTGCCACCGGGCACAGCGATGAGCGCCGCGGCGTCGGTGACGACGCTGTGGCCCGTCCTGGTCGCCGGGATCGTGGCCGGGTACGCCGTCGCCCTCCCCGTGGGGCCCGTCGCGTCCTACCTCGTGGGGCTCGCCGCCCGGCACCCGTGGCGGGTCGGCGCGGCCGGCGCGCTCGGGATCGCGGCGGTCGACGGCGGCTACGCCCTGGTCACCGGCCTGTTCGGCACGCTCGTCTCCGGGCTGGTGCAGCCGGTCGAGGGACCCTTGCGGATCGCGTCCGCCGTCGTGCTCGTGGCGCTGGCCGCCCGTGGCGCGCTCGCCGCGTGGCGGGAGCGGACGGCGTCGGACGGCGCGGCGCGGGCCGAGTCCCTCACCGCCGCGCGCACCTTCGTGCGGTTCGTCGCGATCACCGCGATCAACCCCGGCACCGTGCTGTTCTTCGCGGTGGTCGTGACCGGCGGCATGGTGACCGGCACCGCGCCCGACGCCGGAGCGGCCGGCCGGATCGTGGTCGCCGCGGTATTCGGGGCAGCGGCGTTCCTGGCCTCCGCGTCGTGGCAGCTCGCGCTGGCCCTCGGCGGCACCCTGCTCGGCCGGCTGCTGTCCGGCCCACGCGGCCGACTGACCACGGCCCTGGCGTCGTCAACCATGATGCTCGCCCTGGCGGCCCTCATGCTCCGCTGATGTGTTGTGCACTTCGTTGGTGGTGCGTTTAGGGTCCAGGGTGTCGACAAGCACCAACAAACCGAACAAAAGAGTGGCCCCACGCCCACCAGTCGAATATAAAAAA
>NZ_JBHUUX010000116.1:0-9152 GCF_042670845.1 Promicromonospora sp. NPDC057138
ACCGGTGGTCGAGCCTGTCGAGACCTGGCGTCAGGCGACCAGCGAGCGGAGCACGTACTGGAGGATGCCGCCGTTGCGGTAGTAGTCCGCCTCGCCCGGGGTGTCGATCCGGACGACGGCGTCGAACTCGACCTGCGAGCCGTCGGCCTTGGTCGCGGTGACCTTGACCGTCTCGGGGGTCACGCCGTCGTTCAGCGCGGTGACGCCCGTGACGTCGAAGGTCTCCGTGCCGTCCAGGCCAAGCGACTCGGCGCCCTGGCCGTCCGGGAACTGCAGCGGCAGCACGCCCATGCCGATCAGGTTCGAGCGGTGGATGCGCTCGAAGCTCTCGGTGATGACCGCCTTGACGCCCAGGAGCGCGGTGCCCTTGGCCGCCCAGTCACGCGACGAGCCGGAGCCGTACTCCTTGCCGCCGAGCACCACGAGCGGGGTGCCGGCCGCGGCATAGTCCTGCGCGGCGTCGTAGATCGTGTCCTGCGCGTCCTTCACGAAGTTGAACGTGAAGCCGCCTTCGACGCCCGCGCCGTCGTTCTGGTCGGCCAGGAGCTGGTTGCGCAGGCGGATGTTGGCGAACGTGCCGCGGATCATGACCTCGTGGTTGCCGCGGCGCGAGCCGTAGGAGTTGAAGTCGCGCCGGCCCACGCCGTGCTCGGCGAGGTACTTGCCCGCCGGGCTGTCCGCCTTGATGGAGCCGGCGGGGCTGATGTGGTCGGTGGTGACCGAGTCGCCGAGCTTGGCGAGCACGCGGGCTCCGCGGAAGTCGGTGACGGGCTCCGGCGTCATGCCCATGCCCTCGAAGTACGGGGGCTTGCGCACGTAGGTCGACTCGGGGTCCCACGAGAACGTGTCGCCCTCGGGGGTCGCCAGGGCGGCCCAGCGCTCGTCGCCCTTGAAGACGTCGGCGTAGTCCGCCTCGAACATCTTGCGGTCGATCGAGGACGCGATGGTCTTCTCGACCTCGTCCGGCGTCGGCCAGAGGTCGCGCAGGAACACCGGCTTGCCGTCCTCGTCGCGGCCCAGCGGGTCGTGCTCGAAGTCGAACTCCATGGTGCCGGCCAGGGCGTACGCGATGACCAGCGGCGGGGACGCCAGGTAGTTCATCTTGACGTCCGGGTTGATGCGGCCCTCGAAGTTGCGGTTGCCCGACAGCACCGAGACGACGGACAGGTCGTGCTCGTTGACGGCCTCGGAGACCTTCTCGTCGAGCGGGCCCGAGTTGCCGATGCAGGTGGCGCAGCCGTAGCCCACCAGGTGGAAGCCCAGCTTCTCGAGGTACGGCCAGAGGCCGGCCTTCTCGTAGTAGTTGGTCACGACCTGCGAGCCCGGCGCCATGGAGGTCTTGACCCACGGCTTGGACACGAGGCCCTTCTCGACGGCGTTCTTCGCGAGCAGCGCCGCGGCGATCATGACCGACGGGTTCGAGGTGTTGGTGCAGGACGTGATCGAGGCGATCGCGACCGCGCCGTGGAACAGCTCGAACTCCTTGCCCTCGCTGTTCGTGACGTGCACGTGCTTGCGGCCGTTCGGCGTGATGGCCGGCGAGTCGGACGCGGGGAACGACTCCTTCTCGGCCTCGTCGACGCGGTCCCGGACCTCGGGCGCGTAGGTGGGCAGGTCGCGCGTGAACGCGCTCTTGGCGTGCGACAGCTCGATGCGGTCCTGCGGGCGCTTCGGCCCGGCGATCGACGGCACCACGGTCGACAGGTCGAGCTCGAGGTACTCGGAGAACAGGGGCTCCGGCGTGTCGGCGTCGTGCCACAGGCCCTGCTCCTTGGCGTACGCCTCGACCAGCGCGAGCTGGTCCTGGGAGCGGCCGGTCAGGCGCAGGTAGTCGACCGTGACCGAGTCGATCGGGAAGATCGCGGCGGTGGAGCCGAACTCCGGCGACATGTTGCCGATGGTGGCGCGGTTCGCGAGCGGCACCTGGGCCACGCCCTCGCCGTAGAACTCGACGAACTTCCCGACCACGCCGTGCTCACGCAGCATCTGCGTGATCGTGAGGACGACGTCCGTGGCCGTCACGGCCGCCGGGATGGAGCCGCTCAGCTTGAAGCCGACGACGCGCGGGATCAGCATCGAGACCGGCTGGCCGAGCATCGCGGCCTCGGCCTCGATGCCGCCGACGCCCCAGCCCAGCACGCCCAGGCCGTTGACCATGGTGGTGTGCGAGTCGGTGCCGACGCAGGTGTCGGGGTAGGCCCTGAGTACCTTGGTGGCCCCCGACTCCACTTCCCGGGTCATGACGGTGCGGGCCAGGTACTCGATGTTGACCTGGTGCACGATGCCGGTGCCCGGCGGGACGACCTTGAAGTCGTCGAACGCCGTCTGGCCCCAGCGCAGGAACTGGTAGCGCTCGTGGTTGCGCTGGTACTCGAACTCGACGTTGCGCTGGAACGCGTCGGCGCGGCCGGCGACGTCGATCTGCACGGAGTGGTCGATGACCAGCTCGGCGGGGGCCAGCGGGTTGACCTTGGTGGCGTCGCCGCCGAGCGCCGCGACGGCCTCACGCATGGTGGCGAGGTCGACGACGCAGGGCACGCCGGTGAAGTCCTGCATGATCACGCGCGCCGGCGTGAACTGGATCTCGGTGTCGGGCTGCGCGTCGGGGTCCCAGGACGCGAGGGCGCGCACGTGGTCGGCGGTGATGTTCGCGCCGTCCTCGGTGCGCAGGAGGTTCTCGGCGAGGATCTTCAGGGAGTACGGGAGGCGCTCGACCCCCTCGACCGCGCTGAGCCGGAAGATCTCGTAGGACTTGCCGGAGACCTCCAGCGTTCCCTTCGATCCGAACGTGTCCACGGTGCTCACTGTGGCTCCTTCTGCGGGGCTGACGGTGCGTCGGCTCTCACAGGCGCGGTCATCGCGCAAAGGAGCCTTCGCATGGGTTCCATGGGGCTTCACCCAGCCTAAGCCGGGCTGCTCAGGCCAGCATAACGCATATATCTTGACGTCAAGATATCTGCGATATCACCCGGTGCGCGATCGCCGCGTAGCCGCGGTCGGTGACGTGGATGCCGTCCGGGCCCACGAACTTGTTCAGCACCACGTCGGGGTCGAGCAGCGAGACGTAGGTCGCCTCCTGCTGCTCGGCGGCGGCCCGCACCGCGCTGTCCAGCGCCCGCGCCTCCAGCCCGATGTCCCACGGCGTCGACGGCCCGACGGCGATGATCTCCGCGTCCGGGAAGCGCTGGTGCGCCGTCTTGAAGGCTCGCGAGACGGCGCTGAACACCTGCTCCGGGGTCGTCCCGAGCTCCGGGAAGTCGTTCTGGCCGCCCGCGATCACCACGACGTCGACGCCGGCCGCGGGCGCGGCCCTCAGCTGCTCGCCGTAGGACAGCTTCGGGATCGTGGCGCTCCGGCTGATGTAGCCGGTGCCGCCCTGGGCGACGTTCAGCTCGGTCCAGCCCATCTCGCGAGCCACGAGGGTGCTCCACCGCTTCGCCGGCGACGACGCGCCCTGGCCCACCGTGTACGAGTCGCCGACGAACAAGGCCACGGGAGCCTTCGGGGGCGTCGGTGTGGGCGTGGGCGTCGGGCTGGGAGTCGGCGTCCCGGTCGCCGCGGGCGTCCCCGACGGCTGTTCCGCGCGCCCCGCACCGTCGCCGATGGCGATCCCGCCCGCCCCGGCGATCATGCCCACCACGATCGCGACGGCGAACGCCACCACCACACCGGCGACGATCCCGCCGCTCATCAGCCAACGCTTCACGAGGCGCATCCTAGGGCCCTCACGGACGCGTTTTGTCCAGATCGCCCGTCAGCCCCGCCGGTCCAGCACGGCCACGGCCTCGACGTGATGGGTGTGCGGGAACAGGTCGAACCCGCGCACGCCCGTCAGGGCGTAGCCGTGGGCAGCCAGGTAGCCGACGTCCCGCGCGAGCGCCGCCGGGTCGCATGCCACGTAGACGATGCGGCGCGGGGCGCGGGCGGCGATCGCGTCGACCACTGCTCGCCCGGCGCCCGTCCGCGGCGGGTCCAGCACGACGACGTCGGTCGTCCCGTCGACAGCCTCGCCCGCCAGGATCTTCTCGACGACCCCCGTCTCCAGCGTCACCTGGCCGAACGCGTGCGCGTTGCGGCGGGCGTCCTTCGAGGCCTGCTCGTCGCCCTCGACGGCGATCACCCGCCCCTGCGGCCCGACGGCGTCCGCGAGCGGCAGCGTGAACAGCCCCGCGCCGGAGTACAGGTCCAGGACGGTTGCCCCGGCCAGCTCGCCCGCGCCTCCGCCGGCGGCGTCCAGGACGGCACCCGTGAGCAGCGCGGGCGCCTCGCGGTGCACCTGCCAGAACCCGTCGGCGGCGACACGGTAGCGGTGGGTACCCCAGGGGCCGGTCACGACCTCGGTCACGGACCGGCGGGCGTTGGGCCGGGTGTCGGGCCGGCCGCGGCGCCACGGCTCGCCGTCGACCAGCAGCACGGGGTCGCCCTCGGACGGCGCCACCAGCTTGAGCTGCGCGCCCGGCGCCCAGGCGCGGGTGAACACCTCCTCGGCGACGGCGAACGCCATGAGCTCCGCGGTGGCCAGCGGCATCTTCTTCAGCGCGACGACGCGGTGCCCGCGGTGGGCGCGCATGCCGGCGTGCCCTTCGGCGTCGGCCACCAGCTCGATCCGGGTGCGGTAGTGCAGGCCGCGGCGCTCGTCGTCGCCGGGCGCCGCCTCGACGGTGACCTCCCGGGCCAGCCACTCGGGGTCGATCCGGGCCAGGCGCTCGAGCTGCTCGACGAGCACGGTCTTCTTCCAGTGCCGCTGCGCGGGCAGCGCGACGTGCGAGAGCTCGCCGCCACCCGCGCCGCCGGGCCCGGCGGCGGGCCAGGCGGGCTCGACGCGGTCGGGCGACGCCTGGAGCACCTCGACGGCGTCGGCGCGCCAGAAGCTGGATCCGCCCTCGGTGACGCGGGCGCGGACGCGCTCGCCCGGCAGGGTGTGGCGGACGAAGACGACGCGACCGTCCAGGCGGGCCACGCAGTGGCCGCCGTGCGCGACGGGGCCGACCTCCAGCTCGATCTCCGTGCCCACCTCGGGCGCGGGGACGTCGCTCACGCGGCGGGCGCGGCCCTGCCGCGGGGAACGCTGCGGGCGACGGCGCGGGCGGCCGCCCGAATCGGGGTCGGCGGGCGCGGTGCGGCGGTCGGGGTTGCGGGGCATGTGCCCAGTATCCCCTGCCCGGCCGACCGCCCGGCCGCGTGCCCGACCGGTCAGAGCCGCCTGCCGTCGATGAAGGTGTCGCCCTCGAGACCGGTCTGGCCCCGCGACGAGGCGAGCTGCCAGGGCACGGAGGCCACCACGACGCCGGGCGTGAACAGGAGGCTGCCCTTCAGCCGGAGCGCCGACTGGTTGTGCAGGAGCTGCTCCCACCAGTGACCGACCACATACTCCGGGATGTAGACGACCACCAGGTCGCGCGGCGAGTCCCGGTGGACCGACCGCACGTACTTGAGCACCGGCCGCGTGATCTCGCGGAACGGCGAGTCGAGGATGCGCAGCGGGACGGGCAGGTCGAGGGCCTCCCACTCGGCGACGAGCCCCTCGATGTCCTCGCGGTCCACGCCGACCGTGAGCGCCTCCAGGACGTTGGGCCGCGCGGCCCGGGCGTAGGCCAGCGCCCGCATGGTCGGCTTGTGCACCTTGGAGACCAGCACGATCGCGTGCACGCGGCTGGGTAGCGCGCGGGCGGACGAGACGTCGTCGAGCGCGAGCTCGTCGCGCACCCGGTCATAGTGCTTGCGGATCCCCTGCATGAGGACGAACAGCACGCCCATTGCCAGCAGCGTGATCCAGGCGCCGTGGGTGAACTTGGTGGCCAGCACGATGATCAGGACGACGCCGGTGAAGGTGAACCCGATGCCGTTCACCACGCGCGAGCGCCGCATGCGGCTGCGCGCCGCGGGGTTGGGCTCGGTGCGCAGCTCGCGCGTCCAGTGCCGGATCATGCCGAGCTGGGACAGCGTGAACGACACGAACACGCCCACGATGTAGAGCTGGATGAGGCGGGTCGTCTCGGCGTCGAACGCGATGATCAGGACGATGGCCGCGACGGCGAGCGTGACGATGCCGTTCGAGAAGGCGAGGCGGTCGCCGCGGGTGTGCAGCTGGCGCGGCAGGTAGCCGTCACGGCCCAGGATCGAGCCCAGCACCGGGAACCCGTTGAACGCGGTGTTCGCGGCGAGCACCAGGATGAGCCCCGTGACGGCGGAGACCGCGTAGAAGGCCGGCGGGAAGCCGGAGAACACGGCCTCGGCGAGCTGTCCGATCACCGGGATCTGGACGTAGTCGCTGGAGACGGGCTCGCCGTTCAGCGAGAGCTGGGCGTGCGGGTCCTCCGCGAAGCGGATGCCCGTGGCCTGCGCCAGCAGCAGGATCGAGATGATCATCGTCGAGGAGATGGTGCCGAGCAGCAGCAGCGTCGTGGCGGCATTGCGCGACTTGGGCTTGCGGAACGCGGGGACGCCGTTGCTGATGGCCTCGACGCCGGTCAGGGCGGCACAGCCCGACGCGAACGCGCGGGCCAGCAGGAACACGCCCGCGATGCCGACCAGGCCCTGGTCGAACGCGGCCTCGGCGGAGAGCTCGAACTCCGCGCTCCGTGCCTCCGGCAGGGTGCCGGAGAAGAAGCGGAACGCGCCGGTGACCACCAGTGCCCCGACGATCGCCATGTAGCAGTAGGTCGGGATGGCGAACGCCGTGCCCGACTCCTTGACGCCGCGCAGGTTGACCAGGGTGAGCAGCGCCACGGCGATCACCGCCGCTATCGCCTCGTGCCCGCGCAGCGCGGGGATGGCCGCCGACGCGTACTGGGCCGCCGACGAGATCGACACCGCCACGGTGAGCACGTAGTCGACGAGCAGTGCCGACGCGACGCCGATGCCCGCTGACCGGCCCAGGTTGGTGGTGGCGACCTCGTAGTCACCGCCGCCGGACGGGTAGGCGTGCACGTTCTGGCGGTAGGACGCGACCACGATGAGCAGCACGACGACCACCACGAGACCGACCCATGGCGAGAACGCCAGGGCGGCGATACCCGCCAGCGAGAGGGTCAGCAGGATCTCGTCCGGCGCGTAGGCCACGGACGACAGGGCGTCCGAGGCGAACACGGGAAGTGCGATCCGTTTGGGCAGCAGCGTGTGCCCCAGGCTCTCGCTGCGCATGGGGCGGCCGACCAGGAGTCGTTTAGCCGCATCGACGATGTCCGACACGTTGGAAGACTCTATGCCCGCCGATGGCACGCAGCGCACACAAGGCATCCCACGACGCGGTAGCGTTCCATCCGTGCACTTCGTCATCATGGGCTGCGGCCGCGTGGGCTCCAGCCTTGCCCAGGAGATCGAGAGCCGCGGGCACTCCGTGGCCGTCATCGATCAGAACCCGGACGCGTTCCGGCGCCTGCCGGCGGACTTCTCGGGCAAGAAGGTGACCGGGGTGGGCTTCGACCGGGACACGCTCGTCCAGGCGGGGATCGAGGACGCGTATGCGTTCGCCGCGGTGTCCGACGGCGACAACTCGAACATCCTGTCCGCCCGCGTGGTCCGCGAGACCTACGGCGTGGACAACGTGGTAGCCCGCATCTACGACCCGCACCGCGCCGAGATCTACCAGCGCCTGGGCATCCCGACCGTCGCCACCGTGCGCTGGACCGCGGACCAGGTGCTGCGCCGCATGCTGCCGCTGGGCTCCACCGACGAGTACCGCGACCCGTCGGGCACGGTCCGGCTCGCGCAGATCGACTACCACCGAGGCTGGGTGGGCCGGCCCGTGCGCCACGTCGAGACCGCCACGGGCGGGCGCGTCGCGTTCGTGACGCGGTACACGACGGCGGTGCTCCCCACTCCGGACCTCGTGCTCCAGGAGAACGACGTGCTGCACGTACTCATGTCGGCGGACACCTCCGCCGACGTCGAGCGGATCCTGACCGCCGCCCCGCCCGCCGAGGAGGACTGATGCGCGTAGTAATCGCCGGCGCCGGCTCGGTGGGCCGCTCGATCGCCCGGGAGCTGCTGAGCCACGACCACGAGGTCACCCTGATCGACAAGAACCCCTCCGCCATGCGGGTCTCGCAGGTCCCCGAGGCGGAGTGGGTGCTCGCCGACGCGTGCGAGCTGCCCGCGCTCGAGGCCACCGAGATGGAGCAGGCCGACGTCGTCGTGGGCGCCACCGGCGACGACAAGGTCAACCTCGTGTTCTCGCTGCTGGGCAAGACGGAGTTCGGGGTGCCGCGCACGGTCGCGCGGGTGAACAACCCGAAGAACGAGTGGATGTTCGACCAGTCCTGGGGCGTGGACGTCGCCGTCTCGACGCCGCGCATCATGACCGCGATGGTCGAGGAGGCCGTCGCCGTGGGCGACCTCGTGAAGATCTTCAGCTTCAGCCACTCCGCCGCGGACATCCTGGAGCTCACGCTGCCCGCGGACTCCCGCGTCGCCGGCACGCGCGTGGGCCGGGTCGTGTGGCCGGCCGACGTCACGCTCGCGACCATCGTGCGCGACGGCCGCCCCCTGGCGCCGAGCCAGGACGACACCCTGGAGGCCGGCGACGAGCTGCTGCTGGTCGCCGGCGCGGACGCCGACACGGACGCCCTCCAGAAGCTGCTGGTGCCGAAGGGCTAGCTCGCCGTCGCGGTCCGGGGCCGGCGCACGACGTACCAGGTCAGGTACAGCACAAGCGCCCACAGCGGCACGCCCAGCAGCAGGTGGAACGTGCCGAGCCAGCCGATGTCGCCCGCGAAGTACAGCGGCGTCTTCACCGCGAGGCGCAGGGCGAAGAGGCCCACCCAGAGCCAGGTGGCGAGGGCGTAGGTGCGCATCTTCGCCGGGTCGTCGCGCCAGGCGGTCAGTGCGGCGAACGGCGAGGGCGCGTCGTCGGCCTTCGCCTCGCCGCCGTCGGCGGCCCGGTTCGCCTCGGCCCGCACGGCCTCCGGCGTCAGGCCGGCGCGCAGCGCCTCCACGACGTAGCCGACGGCGGGCCGGCGCACGAGGATCGTGGCGAGCAGCACCACGAGGTAGCCGGCGTTGAGCAGGAGGCCGCCCGCGTAGTAGTTCTCGGCCTCCCCCGACTTCCACGCCCACAGCACGCCGACGGCGATGCCGAGCAGCCCGCCGAGCGCCTGCGTGACGGGCGTGCGCTGCACCAGCCGCGCCACGACGAGCACCAGGGCGGTCTG
>NZ_JBHUUX010000117.1:0-9167 GCF_042670845.1 Promicromonospora sp. NPDC057138
GGGGTCTCTTTCTGTGGGGGGCCCCCCCCCGCGGCTTTTTGTTCATCTTTGTGCGCCCTGGGGGGTGGTCTTTTTGTGGCCTGCCCCGGGCGCCGGGGGGTTACACCGGCCGCCCCGCGACGTGCGGCGGTGTGCGTGTCGCGGGTGTGATCAGCCCTGAGCAGCCGCAGCCAGCTCGGACTGGAACCCGGCGAGGTCGGACGCACCGGTCGTGAACTTGCTCGTGGCGTCCGAGATCGCGTTGAGCGTCGCGACCGGGGCGGCCGCACCGTGGGCCAGCGAGGACACGATCGTGTCGTTCGCGAACGACTCGATGGCGGTCTGCTGGTACTCCGAGAAGTCGGCGGGGTCAGCGTCGGTCCGGGCCGGGATGGAGCCCTTCGCCTTGTTGAACGCCACCTGGCCGTCGAGCGAGCCGACGGTCTCGAGCCACGCCTTCGCGCCGTCCGGGTGGGGGGCGCCGACGGGCAGGGTGAACGAGTCGGCGAGGAAGTCGAACGTGCCGTCGGTCCCGGGGACCGGGGCCGCCGTGAAGTCCGTGCCGAGCTCCTTCTTCTGCTCCTCGAACGCGGCGACTGCCCAGTCGCCCATGACGTTGAACGCCGCGGTGCCGTCGATGACCATCTGGGTCGCCTCGGGCCAGTCGAGACCGTCACGGTCGCTGTTGGTGAAGCCCATGAGCGTGTCGAAGTCCTCGAGCGCGCCCTTGACCTCGGCGCCCTTCCAGTCGGTCGTCCCGTCCCACAGGCCGCTGTAGGCCTCCGGACCGAGGTCGGCGAGCAGCACCGTCTCGAGCAGCTGGACCTGGGTCCAGGTCGTGGCGACCGAGAGCGGCGTGACGCCGGCGGCGTCGAGCTTCTTCAGGTCCGCGATCCACGCGTCGAGATCGGCGTAGGTCGCCTTGGGGTCGATGCCGTTGTCCTTGAGCACCGTCGGGTTGGCCCAGACGACGTTCGCGCGGTGGATGTTCGACGGGATCGAGTAGATCGCGCCGTCCTCCGTGGACAGCCGGTCGACCAGGTCAGGCGGGAACACGTCCGTCAGGCCGAACTCGTCGTAGAGGTCGGAGACGTCCTCGATCTGCGCGGCGTCGATGTAGTCCTGCAGCTCCATGCCGGCGTGGGCCTGGAAGGTGTCGGGCGGGTCCTGCGCCTGCAGACGGGTCTGCAGCAGGTCCTTCGCCGCGGAGCCCGCGCCACCGGCGACGGCCCCGTTGATGAACTCGGTGTCCGGGTGCTGCTCCTCGAACACGCCCACGAGCGCGTCGAGACCGGCCTTCTCCGAGCCCGCGGCCCACCAGGTGAACACCTCCACCTCGTCGGCGCCGCCGCTCTCGCCATCGCCGCTGCCGCCGTCGTTGCCGCCGCACGCGGCCAGCGTGAGACCGAGCGCAGCGGCTATCGCCACCGTCGCGGTCATCCTCCGGTTCACTCGCATCTGGAGTCCCTCAACCTTCCTCGGTCGCTGGAGCACCGACCCTCGACGTCGTCGTCGTGTGCGTCGAAGAACAACTCTCTTCGTGCTCAGGACTACATCGTTCCTGCGGCCGGCCGGGCGCGCCTCTACGCCCGTGAACCCGGTCCCATCGAACGTCTCCCGGCAATTGGTGTCAACAAGTGAACGCAGGATTGGCCCGATCGTGACCGGATCGTTCAGTTTGTGTATCCAAACCTCCCATTCCGCGTCGGATGGCGGTTACCCTGGGCGCTGTGCGCGCGGATCGGGTGACACCGGGTTCGCAGACCTCACTGCGTGAGGCCAACCGAGCTCGGATCGTGAGCGCCGTCCAGCAGCGTGGCTCGCTCACGCAGATCGAGCTGGCCGGCGTCACAGGGCTGTCCCCAGCCACCATCTCGAACATCGTCAAGGAGCTCACGACGGCGGGCGTGCTGCACACCGCGCAGTCGGTGCGCAACGGCCGCCGCGCGCTCCAGGTCACCCTCGCACGCAACCTCGGCCTTGTCGCGGGGATCCGGTTCGGCATGCGCTCGCTCAGCGTCGCGCTCGCCGACGCGTCCATGCGGGTCCTGGCCGAGCAGCGCATGCCGCTCGCCCCCGACCACCGCGCCGACTCCGGCCTCCAGCGGGTCGCGATGCTGGTCAGGGAGATGATGGAGGCGGTGGACGCCGACCCGTCCGAGCTGCTCGCCGTCGGCGTCGGAGTGCCGGCTCCCGTCGACATCCGCACCGGCCAGGTGGTCACCGTCGGGATGATGCGCGGCTGGGACGGCGTGCACGTCGACGAGATCCTGGGTGCCGAGCTGGACGTCCCCGTGACCGCGGACAACGACTCGACGCTCGCCGCGATCGCCGAGGCCCGGTTCGGCGCGGGCGCCGGGCACGACTCGGTGGCCTACGTCCGCGTCTCGCACGGCGTGGGCGGCGGGCTCGTCCTCGGCGGGCGGGCCGTGCATGGCCGGTCCGGAGTGGCCGGCGAGATCGGGCACGTGTCCGTGGACGAGCACGGCCCCGTCTGCCGCTGCGGCAACCGCGGCTGCCTCGAGATGCTGGTCGGCGCCACCAGCCTGCTGTCGCTGCTCCCGCCCGAGGCGGGGCACCTCACCCTCGCGGACCTCGTGGCCCGGGCGCTCGACGGCGACGCCGGCTGCCGCCGCGTGGTGTTCGACGCCGGCCGCCACCTCGGCGTCGCCCTGGCGAACCTGTGCAACCTCGTCGACCCCGACGTCGTGGTGATCGGCGGCAAGCTCGCCGAGGCGGGGGAGGTGCTGCTGGAGCCGCTGCGCACCTCGCTCGGCCAGCGCGTCGTGGCGACCTCGCGCGGCCCGGTCGACGTCGTCCCGTCAGCCCTGGGCGCCGACGCCGGCGTCCGCGGCGCCCTGGCGGCCGCCCTCGACCAGGCAAGAATGTTCGGCTCCCTGGGCGTGAGCTCGTGACGAACAAGCCCCCCACCCGCCTCCGCCGTCCGCTGAGTGCTGGGTATTTGCGGCGTCGAACCGTTTCGACATCGCAAATAGCCAGCACTCAGCGAAGGTGGGGGAGGTGGATGGCGGCGGTGGCGGCCGGTCTCGCGGTGGCGGTCGCGCTCGGCGGGTGCATGGGTGGCGGGGTGGACGACGGCGGCGGTGCGGGGGCCGTGCACGAGGGGACCATCGGGCTGCTGCTGCCCGAGGCGCAGACCGCGCGGTACGAGGCCTCCGACCGGCCCACGTTCGTGTCCGTCGTCGACCGCCGCTGCCCCGGCTGCACGGTGCTGTACGCGAACGCGGGGCAGGACGCCGCCGCCCAGCTCCAGCAGGCCGAGTCGATGCTCGCCCAGGGCGCGGACGTCCTGGTGCTCGACGCCGTCGACACCGTCGCCGCCGTGGGCATCGTCGTGCAGGCCGAGCGGCTGGGTGCCCAGGTCATCGCCTACGATCGGTTCGTGGACGGCGCCGACTACTACGTGTCGTACGACTACGAGTTCATCGGCTTCCTGCTGGGCTCGGCCCTGGCCGGCGCGGTCACCGACCGGGCCGCGGCGCAGGCCGACGACGGGCCTGACGACGTCGCCGAGGACAGCGCCGACGGCGCAGCCGGCGACGTAGCCGAGGACAGGGCCGCCGACGCGGCCGATGATGGAACTGAGAACAGTGCCGACGACGATCGCCCGGGAGTGCTGCTGGTGCACGGCTCGGCGACCGAGCCCAACGCGCTCGCCATAGCCGCCGGCACCCGCCGCGCCCTCGAGGGAGAGGACATCGACGTGCTCGCCGAGTACTACACGCCCGACTGGAGCCCGGACAAGGCCACCGAGTGGACCGAGGCCATGCTCACGCGGTTCCCTGGCCAGGTCGACGGCATCCTCGCCGCGAACGACGGCATAGCGGGCGGCGCCATCGCCGCGGCGAAGGCGGCGGGCCTGGACCCCGTTCCGGTCACCACCGGCCAGGACGGCGAGCTCGCCGCCGTGCAGCGGATCCTCGCGGGCGACCAGTTCATGACCGTCTACAAGGCGACCGACCAGCAGGCCCAGACGGCCGCCGAGCTCGCGGTGCGGGTGCTGCGCGGCGAGGCGCCGCGCACCACCGCGGTCATCAAGGGCGTCCCCACGCAGCTCCTGGCGCCGCGCGCCGTCGGTGCCGCCGACGTCGAGGACGTGATCGTCAAGGGGCGCGTCTACTCCACGGACGAGATCTGCGTGCCTTCGTACGAGGCGGCGTGCGAGCGCGCGGGCCTGATCGGGCCGGACGCCGCCTCCGACGCTGCGCCCGCCACCGGCGTCGGCGCGCCCGCCGGCGCGACCCCGACCGCGGGGGAGGTGTCCCGATGAGCGACCCGGTGCTGTCCCTGCGGGGCGTCTCCAAGCGGTTCGGCGGCGTCCGCGCCCTGGTCGACGTCGACGCGGACGTGCACGAGCACGAGGTGCTCGCCGTCGTCGGCGACAACGGCGCCGGCAAGTCCACGCTGGCCGGCGTGCTCGCCGGCGCGCACCGGCCCGACGCCGGGCAGGTGCTGCTCGACGGGCGTCCCGTGGTGCTCGACTCGCCCGCCGCCGCCCGCGCCCTCGGCATCGCCGCGGTGTTCCAGGAGCTCGCGCTCGTGGACGACCTGGACGTCGTCGAGAACCTGTTCCTCGGGCACGAGACCGTGCGCGGGCCCTTGCTCGACGAGGTCGCCATGGAGCGCGAGGCGTGGCGCCTGCTCGACCAGCTCGCGGCCAGCGTCCCCACCGTGCGCGACCCTGTCCGGACCCTGTCCGGCGGGCAGCGTCAGGTCGTCGCCGTCGCGCGGGCGCTGCTCGGCTCGCCGCGCGTCGTCGTCCTCGACGAGCCGACGGCGTCCCTCGGCGTGCGCCAGACCGCCGAGGTGCTCAACCTGATCGTCCGGCTGCGCGAGCGCGGGCACGCCGTCGTCCTGGTCAGCCACCAGGCCGGCGACCTGCAAGCGGTCGCCGACCGCATCCTCGTGCTGCGGCTCGGCCGCGTGCACGACGTGTTCGACGGCGACGCCTCCTACGAGGACCTGCTCGCCGCCATGACCGGCGCGGTGCGCCCCAGCTCCCCCCACCGGGCGGCCCGCCGATGAGCGCCCAGCAGGCCGTCACAGGGGCGGCGCTGTCCGGCGCCGGGCTGCCGGGCGCCGTCTGGCAGCGGATGCGCGGCGGCAACAGCCTGCTGCCGATCGTCGCCGCGCTCGTGGGCATCTGGCTGGTGCTCGGCGCCGTCAACCCCGCGTTCCTGGCCCCCGAGAACCTCGTCAACCTCACCCTGCAGAGCGCGCCCGTCGGCGTCATCGCGCTCGGCGTGGTGCTCGTGCTCCTCGTGGGCCAGATCGACCTGTCCGTCGGGTCGCTCAGCGGGCTCGCGGCGGCCGTCGTCGCCGTCGGCTCCGTGACCCTGGGCTGGCCGGTGGCGCTAGCGATCGGTGCCGCGCTGGCCTGCGGGGTGGTGGTCGGGCTGGGCTACGGCGCGCTCTCGACGCGGCTCGGGCTGCCCAGCTTCGTGTTCACGCTGGCCGGGCTGCTGTTCCTCGCCGGGGTGCAGCTGCGGGTGCTCGGCCCGTTCGGCTCGATCAACCTGCCGTTCGACTCGTGGTTCGTGCGGTCGGTGCAGCAGGGCTTCCTGCCCACGCCGGCGGCCTGGGCGCTGGTGGCCGCCGTCGTGGTCACCTCCGTGGCGGTGCAGCTGACCGCCCGGGCCCGACGGCGGCGCGCGGACCTCGCCTGCGCGAGCGTGCCGCAGATCGTCGTGCGCACCGGTGTGCTGGCCGCCGTCCTGTCGGGGATCGTGGCCTACCTGGGCTCGGCGCGCGGCATCGGCTATTCGGTCGTGCTCTTCGCGCTGCTCGTCGTCGTCACCGACGTGCTGCTGCGTCGCACCCGGTGGGGGCGGTCGGTGCGGGCCGTGGGCGGCGACCGGCGGGCGGCGATGCTCGCGGGCGTGCCGGTGCAGCGCACCGTGGTCCTGTGCTTCGTGGCGTGTTCGACGCTCGCCGCGCTCGGCGGGGTGCTCGCCGCCGGCCGGCTGGGCGCCGCGAACCAGGGCACCGGGGGAGCCGACACCTACCTCGTGGCGATCGCCGCGGCCGTGATCGGCGGCACGAGCCTGTTCGGCGGGCGCGGTAGCGCATGGTCGGCGGTGCTCGGCGTGCTCGTCATCCAGTCGATCGCCAACGGGCTCACGCTGATGAACGTGGACCAGGCGGCGCGGTACATGGTGACCGGGGCAGTGCTGCTGCTGGCCATCATCATCGACATGCTGATGCGCAAGCGCCGGGAGGCCTGACGTGATCCGTCGTCCGACGCTGGCGGTGGTCGCCGAGGCGGCGGGGGTGAGCCTGAAGACCGCGTCGCGGGTGCTCAACGGCGAGCCGAACGTGGCCGCCGCGACCCGCGAGCGGGTGCAGGACGCCGCGGCCTCGCTGGGATTCAGGCGCAACGCCGTGGCCGCTGACCTCGCGCGCGGCGGTTTCTCGCGGCTGGTCGGGTTCATCACGGGCGACCTGGCCAACGAGTTCTACTCCGCCCTGGCCAGCGGCATCGAGCGTGAGCTGCGGGAGCACGGGCTGCAGCTCCTGACGGCGTCGTCCGACGAGGACCCCGAGCGGGAGTCGTCGCTGACGGGGGAGCTGCTCGAACGGCGCGTCGGCGCGCTCATCGTCACGCCCGCAGGCGCCGACCACTCGGCGCTGCGCGGCGAGATCGCCGCCGGGCTGACCGTGGTCGTGGTGGACCGGCCGGCGGCCGGGATCGACGTCGACACCGTGGTCATCGACAACCGGGGCGGTACGCGGGCGGCCGTCGAGCACCTGCTGGCGCACGGGCACCGCCGCATCGCGTTCGTCGGCGACGAGCCGCACCTGTGGACGTACCAGGAGCGCAGTGCCGAGTTCCTCGCGGTCATGGCGGAGGCCGGGGTGCCCGACGCCGGGCAGTGGCTCCGCTCCGGGGCCCACTCCGCGGCGGCCGCGCGGGACCTGGTCGTGGAGCTGCTCGACGCTCGGGACGGACGGGCCCCCGAGCCGCCCACCGCGGTGCTCGCCGCGAACAACCGGGCGACCGTCGGCACGCTCCAGGCGCTGCACGACACACCGGGCGGGGACGCCGTCGCCGTGGTCGGCTTCGACGACTTCGAGCTCGCAGACCTGCTGGGCATCACCGTCGTCGCGTACGACGCCGTGGAGCTGGGCCGGCGCGCCGCCGAGCTGGCTGTCGCGCGCTCCGCCGACCCCGACCGGGCCGTCGAGCTCGTGGTGCTGCCGACCCGGGTGGTACCCCGCGGGAGCGGTGAGCGCCGACCGCGCTGACGGGACCGCTGCGGGCTGATATAGGTGCGGCACGGCGCGGGGTGAGACCACGCTCGCGGGCGTGGGTTGCTCTCCGTAGACACCGTCTACTCAGCGCAGCAGACTCCCGAGCCGGACCCTTACCCGGCGGGCGCTCGTCGAGTGACGGACCAGCCAGCCCGGACCGCGCGGGCGCCGTGATCGGTGTCCGACGGCACATAAGGGGTGGATAGGTACTTTCCACACAGCGTCGTCTCAACCGTTCTGGTGGCGGTGCGGCGTCAATACGCTCCGTGGCACACGAGGTTCCCCAGGCCTGACGAGGAGCACACCATGTCACGATCCCTGAGCGCGTCCCGTTCCTTGATAGCGCTGTCGGCCGCCGCGCTGATCGTCTGTACTGCGCTCACCGGTGCCAGCGTCGCGGGGGCGGCTCCGCCGTCCGCCACGTCCGCCGGCGCGGCCGACCTGCCCGACGCCCAGGTCAGCGCGATGGAGCGCGACCTCGGCCTCACGCGGGAGGAGATCCCGGGCCGCCTGGCGCTCGACGCCGAGTCCGCCGTCCTCGAGAGGCACCTCACCGCAAGGCTCGGCGACCGGTACGCGGGCACCTGGCTGCCCGACGGCGCGGACGCGCCGCGGGTCGCCGTCACCACCGCGGCGGCCGCCAGGGTGGCCGAGCGCGCGGGCGCCGACGCGGTCGTCGTCGAGCACAGCCTCGACGCGCTCACGACGTGGAAGGAGGCCCTGGACGAGGTGGGCGCCCCCGCGTCGGTGCATTCCTGGTACGCGGACCCGGTGACCAACGAGGTGGTCGTCGAGGCGTCCGACGTCGGCGCGGCCAGGGCGATGATCGCCGAGGCGGGCGCGCCGTCCGGCGTCGTGCGGGTCGAGAAGTCCGAGGTCGCGCCCGTCCCGGCGCGCGACATCCGCGGCGGCGACGAGTTCCACCGGCCGACCGGCGACGGATGGGTCACGCTGTGCTCGATCGGCTTCGCCGTCCAGGGCGGGTTCGTCACCGCGGGGCACTGCGGATCGGCGGGCAACGCGGTCACCGCGCCGGACGGCGCCGCGCTCGGCACCTACCGGGCCTCGACCTTCCCGGGCCACGACTGGGCATGGGTGGCGACGAACGGCGACTGGACGCCCACTCCGGCCGTGAACAACTACGCGGGCGGGACGACGTCAGTCGCGGGCTCCGCGGAGCAGGGCATCGGCGCGGCGGTGTGCCGCTCGGGGCGCACGACGGGCTGGCGCTGCGGCGTCATCCAGGAGAAGAACGTCACCATCAACTACGGCAGCGGCGACATCCCCGGCATGGCAACGGGCTCCGCGTGCGCGGAGGGCGGCGACTCGGGCGGCTCGGTGCTCTCGGGCGACCAGGCGCAGGGTGTGACGTCGGGCCGCATCGGCGACTGCTCCTCGAACGGCCGGTTCATCTACCAGCCGGTGAACCCGATCCTGAGCACGTACGGGCTGCAGCTCACGACGACGTCGGGCAGCGGGGGCGGCTCGCTGGTCGGGCTGGCCGGCAAGTGCATCGACGTGCCGGACGCCGACTTCGCGGACGGCAAGCGGCTGCGGCTGTGGACCTGCAACGGCTCCGCCGCGCAGCGCTGGACCTTCAGCAGCGACGGCACCCTGCGCGCGGGCGGCCTGTGCATGGACGTCGCCTGGGGCAACACCGCGGACGGCACGGCGGTGCAGCTCGCGAACTGCAGCGGCAACCCGGCCCAGCAGTTCACGCTGAGCGGGGCGGGGGACCTGGTCTCGATCCTCGCGAACAAGTGCGTGGACGTCCCGAACAGCAACAGCGCCGACGGCACGCCGGTGCAGATCTGGACCTGCAACGGCACCTCGGCCCAGAAGTGGCACGTCGGCTGACCGGGGGTTCGCCGAAGTAGAGCGCCTGTCCGAGTCTCCCTGGTGACACCAGGGAGACC
>NZ_JBHUUX010000118.1:0-8114 GCF_042670845.1 Promicromonospora sp. NPDC057138
CAGCCCGCTCTACCTCGCGGTGCCCGGGTGCGCGAGGTAGAGCGGGTGTCCGGACAGGCGCTCTACTTCGGCGAACGGGGTCAGTGGGCGAAGTGGCGGGTGCCCGTCAGGTACATCGTGATCCCGGCCGCCTCGGCGGCCTTGATCACCTCGTCGTCCCGGATCGATCCGCCCGGCTGCACGACGGCGGTCACCCCGGCGTCGAGCAGCACCTGCAGGCCGTCCGCGAACGGGAAGAAGGCGTCCGACGCCGCGACGGCGCCCCGGGCGCGCTCGGCGCCGTCGGCCAGGGTGTTGGCGCGCTCGACCGAGAGGCGGCACGAGTCCACGCGGTTGACCTGGCCCATGCCGATGCCGACCGCTGCGCCGGCCCTGGCCAGGAGGATCGCGTTCGACTTGGCGGCCCGCACGGCCTTCCACGCGAAGGCGAGGTCGGCGAGCACCTCGGGCGAGGCGGCCGCGCCGGTCGCCAGGGTCCAGTTCTCCGGGGCGTCCCCGTCCGCCTGGAACCGGTCGGTGGCCTGCATCAGCAGCCCGCCCGAGATCGTCCGGGTCTCAACCCTGCCGGACGGCGCCGCCGGCACGACCAGCAGCCGGATGTTCTTCTTGGCCCGCAGGATCTCCAGCGCCTCCGGCTCGAACCCGGGCGCCACGACGACCTCGGTGAACACGGGCGCGATCTGCTGCGCCGCGGCCGCCGTGATCACGCCGTTGGCCGCGATCACGCCGCCGTACGCGCTCACCGGGTCGGTCGCGTGCGCCTTCGCGTGCGCTGCGGCGATGTCGGCGCCGACCGCGATCCCGCACGGGTTGGCGTGCTTGATGATCGCCACGGCGGGGCCCTCGTGGTCCCAGGCGGCCCGCCATGCGGCGTCGGCGTCGACGTAGTTGTTGTAGCTCATGGCCTTGCCGTGCAGCTGCTCGGCCTGGGCGAGGCCGGTGACGCCGTCGCCGCGCGTGTAGAGGGCGGCGCGCTGGTGCGGGTTCTCGCCGTAACGCAGGACGTCCGACCGGTCCCAGGTGCCGCCGACCCAGGCGGGGAAGCCGGTCGAGACGGGCCCGTCGGCGCCGTCCACCACGTCCGTCGGGGAGACCACGGACCCCATCCAGGAGGCCACGGCGACGTCGTAGGTCGCGGTGTGCACGAACGCCTGGACGGCGAGCGCCTTGCGCTGCGCATACGTGAACCCGCCGGCGCGGACGGCGTCTGCCACCGCGGGGTAGGCGGCGGGGTCCACGACCACGGCGACCGACGGGTGGTTCTTCGCCGCGGCCCGCACCATGGAGGGCCCGCCGATGTCGATCTGCTCGACGACGGCGTCCGGCCCGGCGCCCGACGCCACCGTGGCGGCGAACGGGTAGAGGTTGACGACGACGAGCTCGAAGGGCTGGATCTCGAGCTCGGCGAGCTGGGCCAGGTGGTCCTGCTTGCGGGTGTCGGCGAGGATGCCGGCGTGCACGCGGGGGTGCAGGGTCTTGACCCGGCCCTCCAGGCACTCGGGGAAGCCCGTGAGCTGCTCGACGGGGGTGACGGGGATACCGGCGTCGGCGATCTTCGACGCGGTGGACCCGGTGGAGACGAGCTCGACCCCGGCGTCGTGCAGCGCGGTGGCGAGCTCGATCAGGCCGGTCTTGTCGTAGACGCTCAGCAGGGCGCGCCGGACGGGGCGCTGCGAGTCGTCGGTGAGCTGGACATCAGGTGTGGACGGGGCGCCGGACATGGCGGTTCTCCTCGGAGGTAGCTTCGCGGAAAACCCTGGCACCCAGGCGGGCGGCGCGCATCACGGGTCGCTCGGCCGCTCCCCGGTGGTGACCCACCCTCGCCAGTCACGGCCGCCACGAGTCTAGCCGCGAACCGAACGGGCTCGGCCCGGCAGGTGCCTGGCCGGACCGGCGACCGCGCGGCGAGACGCCGTGCGCGATCCCACAACATCTCACAACGGCGACCAGCAGCCTGTGAGATGACGTTCACGCAACACCCGCGACACTGCATTCGCGAGGCAACAGGTGCTACCTAGATTCACCCAGTGAGCGAGACCATCCGGCGCCCACCACCGGCGCCCCGTCGAAAGGGAGCACCATGGAACAGCACCACATCGACCACGTGCAGCGCACCTTCGCGCAGGTCGCCCCGATCGCGGACGTCGCAGCCACGCTCTTCTACGACGATCTCTTCGAGCGGGACCCGTCGCTGCGATCGATGTTCCCGGAAGATCTCACCGAGCAGCGCAAGAAGCTCATGATGGTGCTCGGCGTGGCGGTCAACGGGCTGAGCAACTGGTCAGGGACGTCCGCCGCCGTCCGCGAGCTCGGTAGCCGGCACGCCGGGTACGGCGTGACGGAGGACCACTTCCCCACGGTGGGGGCGGCACTCCTCGCCACGCTGGAGAAAGGGCTGGGTGACGACTTCACCCCCGAGGTCCGGGAGGCCTGGACTGAGTGCTACGGCCTCGTCTCGGGGGAGATGCGAGCCGGCCTGCTGAGCGCGGCAGCCTAGGCGCCCGGCGCGGTCCGCCGCGCCGTCAGCCCTGCGTGACGGCGGGGATCCGCACCGCGAAGCCCAGCAGCTCCCAGGCGCGCTTCGCCCGGCGCACCCGGTCGGCCTCCGCGACCCCCGACAGCCCGCCGGCCATCATCGAGACCGCGAGCAGCAGGTCGTCCGGCGTCGTCCCGGGCGGGGCCTCGCCCGACGCGATCGCGTCGTCCAGCCGCGTCGCCAGCACGACGGCGACCCGGTCGCCCAGCGGGAGCAGGCGCGTGTCGGGCACCCCCGGCCGCACCAGGTCCACGAACGCCACCGAGTCGACGGCGTGCCGCGTGACCAGCCCGAGCAGGTCCGGCAGCTCGATGCCGGGCGGCGCCGCGAGCTCCTCGACCGCCACG
This sequence comes from Promicromonospora sp. NPDC057138, assembly GCF_042670845.1. Classification (NCBI taxonomy): domain Bacteria; kingdom Bacillati; phylum Actinomycetota; class Actinomycetes; order Micrococcales; family Promicromonosporaceae; genus Promicromonospora; species Promicromonospora sp. NPDC057138. The sequence continues at coordinate 2,884 of NZ_JBHUUX010000118.1, forward strand.
ACCTGCTCCTCGAAGACCGCCACGACGAGGTCGATCCGCTCCGGGAAGTGCCGGTAGAGGCTGCCCTGCCCGACGCCCGCGCGCTTGGCGACGGCGCTCAGCGGCGCGCCGGTCCCGGCGGACCCGAAGACCTCGCGCGCCGCCGCCAGCAGGGCCGCGCGGTTGCCCGCCGCGGCTCGGGGGCCGAGGTTGGGCGCTCCCCCACGGCGCGCGGGAGTGCGGGGGACGTCACCGCGCCGAGGGTCCCGAAGTACACCGGTCATGGGGCTATCCTAGGTACCGGACAGCGTTGTCCGGTACCTATCCCGTCCCAGGAGCACACCATGGCACTGACCGTTCACTCCACCGTCGGCGAGTGGCTCGACCACCCCGTGGGTGGCCAGATCCTCGCCGGCTTCCTCGCCCAGGGCGGCGCGACGCCGGACTCGCTCGCCCCCGCCCGCAGCCTCCCGCTGGAGCAGCTCGTGGCGCTGTCCGGCGGCAAGTTCCCCGCCGAGGCGCTCGACGGGCTGATCGGCGCGTACCGGGAGGCCGCCCCCGAGGAGGCCGCCCAGGCGGACGCCGAGGGCGAGCTGCCGACCGGCTGGGTCGAGCAGGTCGCCCCCGGCCGCTTCGCGGGCCAGACCGTGATCGTGACGGGTGCGGCGTCCGGCATCGGCCGGGCCGTCGCCACCCGCGTGGCGCGCGAGGGCGGCCGCGTCGTCGCCGCGGACATCTCCAAGGAGAAGCTCGACGAGCTCGCCGCCGCGCTGACCGGCCTCCCCGCCGGGGCCGAGGTCATCCCGGTCGCCGGCGACATCTCCGACCAGGACGACGTCGAGCGGATCACCCTCGCCGCGGGCGACCGCATCGACGCGCTGGCCAACGTCGCCGGGATCATGGACGACATGTCCGCGATCCACGAGGTCAGCGACGCACTGTGGGAACGCGTGCTGCGTGTGAACCTGGAGGGCACCATGCGGCTCACCCGCGCCGTCGTGCCGAGCATGCTGGCAGCAAAGGAGGGGCGCATCGTCAACGTCGCCTCCGAGGCTGGGCTGCGCGGCTCGTCCGCCGGCGTCGCGTACACCGCGTCCAAGCACGCGGTGGTCGGCCTGACCAAGTCGTCAGCCGTGATGTACGCGAAGAGCGGCATCCGCACCAATGCCGTGGCGCCCGGCGGTGTCCTCACGGGCATCCCCGTGCCCGGCGCGGCCGATTTCGGCGCCGCCGTCCTGCGGCCGTACCAGGGCAACATCCCGAGCCTGGCCACGGCCGAGGAGCTCGCGGCCTCGATCACCTTCCTCCTGTCGAAGGACTCGGTGAACCTCAACGGCGCGATCATCGCCTCGGACGGCGGCTGGTCCGCCGTCTGACGGCCCTCTACTCCAGGGCGTCGGCCGCCCACGTGTCCGGCTTGCCGATCCGCATCATGGGCCGGACGAAACACAAGGCCACGAGGACGCACGCCATGGCGCCCACCATCACCCACAGGGTGGCGCCGATCCCCCAGCCCTCCAGGAGCGCGCTGCCCAGCACGGGGGCGGCCGGCGCGGCGATCAGGCCCGTCAGGCCGAGCAGCGACATGGCTCGGCCCATCATGCGGTCCGGGATGATCACCGTGAGGTAGCCCGTGAAGCCCGCGTTGAGCGCCGGGTAGAGGAACACGCCGACCGCCAGCATCGAGACGAACACCCAGTAGGTCGGTGCGAGCGCCATGACCATGAGCGCGGCGACGAGCAGGCCGATCACGAGGATCCCGAACCGGCCGACCCGCGTGCGCTGCACGATCGGGCCCGCGACGATCGCGCCCGCCAGCATGCTGATGCCGGCGCACGCGTCGACCAGCCCGATGAGCCTGGGGTCGGTGCCGGTGCGCACCAGCTCCAGGTTGATCGCCACGATCAGCGCGATCGAGGTGAGGTTCAGCAGCGTGATCAGCACGAGCACCGCCCGGAAGAGCGGTACGGCCCCCACGAAGCGCAGCCCGTCGCGCAGGTCGGCCAGCGGATGCGTCTGCCCGGTCCGCTCCCCGTTGAGCGGCTTGCGCACGAACGAGATGGCCACGACCTCGATCGCGTGCCCGACCACGGACGCCACGAACGGCAGCACGTGCGCCATGCCGTACAGGAACCCGCCAACAGGCCCGGCGAACAGGCCCACCGCCGCCATCCGGCCCTGGTTCACGGCCATGGCGTTCGCCATCTGCGCGGCCGGCACGACGGCGCGCAGCGCACCGCCCGACGCCGGGTTCACGAACGCGCTCACCATCGACGAGCCGAACAGGACCGCCGCCAGGTGCCAGGCGCTGAGCGCGCCCGTCAGTCCGGCCGCGACGACCGTCGCCCACAGGGCCGTGCCCGTCGCGGCGGCGACCAGCAGGAGCAGGCGGCGATTCACCCGGTCCGCGACGACGCCGGCCGGCAGCGTGGCGAGCAGCGCACCGGCCTGGCCGATGCCGCTGATCAGGCCCGCCTGGCCCACCGAGCCCGTGACCTCGAACGCCAGCAGCGGTACCGCGAATGTCCCGACGCCGGCGCCGATCGCCTGCGCGAACCGCCCGGTCGTCAGCAGCAGGTAGGCGCGGTTGTGCCGGAGCGGGACGTCCGGCACGGCGGTCACGGCCGCGGCCTGGGCTGTCGGAGCTTCTGACGTCGACGTCTCTGCGGTCACGCCGCACAAGGTAGCGGTCAGGTGTGTCGAACGGGTGAAATGTCCACACCACTACGTTGTTCCATCGGTGCCTCGCGGCGGACGTCCGCCTCGAGAACAGGATCTGGCATGGTTCTGATGCAAAACCCATGCCAGATCGCGTGGTGGCAGCGGACTTCTGACAACAGCTCAGCGGCCGATCGACGCCTTGCGGCCCGTCACGTACAGGCCCTCGCGGGCGATGCGGCCGACGGTCTCGACGAGCAGCGCGCGCTCGGCGACCTTCACGCGCTCGTGGAGCGTCGGCTCGTCATCGTGCTCCTGAACCGGCACGGCGGCTTGGGCGATGATCGGGCCAGTGTCCACGCCCTCGTCCACGACGTGCACGGTGCAGCCCGTGATCTTCACACCGTGGGCGAGCGCATCGCGCACACCGTGCGCTCCCGGGAAGGCGGGCAGGAGGGCGGGGTGCGTGTTGATGATCCGACCCTCGAATCGCCGCACGAAAGTCGGCGCGAGGATGCGCATGAAACCCGCGAGCACGACGAGGTCAGGCTGGAACACTGACACGGCCTCGGAGAGCCCCACGTTCCACGCGGCACGATCCTCGAAGTCCTTCGGGGAGACGACAACCGCCGCGACCCCCGCGTCCCGCGCGAGATCGAGGGCACCTGCGGCAGGGTTGTCCGTCACCACCCCGACGACTCGCGCACCGTACGACGCTTCGCCGTGGGCGGCAAGGAGGGCCGCGAGGTTGGAGCCGGTCCCGGAGACCAGCACAACGACTCGCTGGGACGACGTGGACTCGACGGGGTGACCGGAGGGCGTCTGCACGAGCCCCAGCCTACTTTCCCGGGCGAGTTCCGCGTGCGTCGCCCGGCTCCGCCGTCCGCTCGGCGCCGGGCGTCTCCGGCGCGTCGTCCAACCCGAGCTCGGCCGCCAGGTCAGTGGGCACACCGGGGCCCGGGGCGTCCGGGTCGGGTGCGAAGTCCTGCGTCGGGTCGCCGGCGTCGTCGGCCGGGACGGGGCCCGGACGGCGCAGCCACGCGGCCAGGTCGCCACCGATCTCGCCGCGCCGGGACACCACGTCCAGCTTGGCGCCGAGCAGCACGGCGGCCGCTCCCCCGCCGACCTCCGCGGCCACCAGGCCAGCGGTCGCCAACGGGTTCGCTCCGACGTCGGACAGGCGACCCGGGCCGCCGGCGCCCGCCGCGAACCACTGCCCCAGCAGCATGAGCACGCCCGGGGTGAGGACGATCCCGGCGAGCACCCAGCCGACGTCGGGCCAGCGGACCAGCGACGGCTCCAGCCGCCGCCACGCGAACAGGCCCGCGGCCACGCCGCATGCCACGACGAGCACGGGCGCCCAGGCGCTGACCGGGTTGGCCCAGTCCTGGCCGGGCAGCGCTCCCAGGAGCGGGATCGCGGGCAGCGGACCGGAGATCGTCCCGAACGGCGTGAAGCTGGTCCCCTCGCCGACGGCGAACCCGGGCCCCGCGAGCCAGGAGGCCGCCCAGAGCACGAGGTTGGGCAGCAGCGCGAGCTGGGCCACGGCGAACACGATCCCGCCGGTCCAGCCCGGTTCGAGGGCGGTGATGATGTCCGACGACGTGGCCCGCCCCGCCAGCGCCCACGCCGCCACCAGGAGCGCCGCGCCGCCGAGCAGCAGCGCGACCGCCACCGTGCCGGCCCGCAGCCCGAGCCGGAGCGTCGGGGGCACCAGGTCGACGCCGGTGACCCGGCGGGCCAGCACGTCGGCCCGCTCGCCGATCTCGGCGGCCGTCGGACCATCTGGGCGGACCAGGATGCCCAGCGCCATGCCGAGCCCGCCCATGACCAGGCCGGCCAGGGCGGCCACGGCGAGCGACCAGCCGGGCGCGCTGCCCGCGAACGCCGCGACCGCCGTCGTGCCTACGGCGTAGGTGACCGCGCCCGCGAGCCAGGCGCGCAGGGACGTGGTGGCGAACCGCTTGGCCGAGGCGTACGTGGCGAACAGCGCGAGCGCCGCGATGCCGAGCGGAGCGAGGGAGACCGTGACGGCGTCCGCGGTCAGCGGGACTCCGTGGCCCAGCAGCCAGATGCCCATGGCGACGTCGACGGCGGAGCGCACCTGGACGGCGCCGTCCGGGGCGTCGGCGGGCGTGGCGAGCGTCGCCGTGCCGACGAGGTAGGCGACGACCGCCGGAAGGACCACGACCGCGAGCGACAGGACCAGCGCCTGGCCGGCCGATACGACCCCGGCGACGATGTGGGACAGCGGCGACAGCCCCTGCTGCGCCGAGCCCGGCTCCTCGACCGTCCGGCTGCGGCGGGCGGCTGGCCGACTGGCCGGGCGGCTCGTCCGTGCGCCGGGAGTACGGGGGGCCGCGCTGGGGCGGGGTGGTGCGCTCACCGCTCAATCTTCACCCGCGCGGTACCGCCGTTCGGTGGACCTGCCCCGGCGCGCCCTGGGTGAACTTCAGGAAAAATCACGGTGCGCTATGGAGTTCACAGGCGTTCTGGTGTAGCAACACCCGCTGTGCGCACTTCGTTGGGTGCCGGAATTCTCGCGAAGTAGAGCGCCTGTCCGAGTCTCCCGGCGACACCGGGGAGACTCGGAC
>NZ_JBHUUX010000119.1:0-7996 GCF_042670845.1 Promicromonospora sp. NPDC057138
GCTCCCGTGGTGACCACGGGAGACTCGGACAGGCGCTCTACTTCGGCATACCCCGGTTAGGCATCACCGGCGAGGCGACACTCAGGACTCCAGGCGCTTCGCCTCGGTCTCCGTCTCGTCCGCCTCCTCGTCGCGGCCCTCCTTGCGGAGCGCGCCCGCGAGGGAGCGCATCGACTCGGCGGCGTCGCTCTTCACCAGGTCGGACGACGTCCCGCGCAGCTTGCCCCACAGGTTCATCGCCTCCTCGGCGACCTCGAGCACCTGCGAGCGCTCCTTGCCACCGAGCGTCGACGTCGTGAACGTCTCGAGCGCGTGCTCGAGGACCTCGCGCTGCTTGGTGGGGTCGTCGTCGTCCAGGCTGCGGAAGAGCTGGACGGCCTCGCCGACCAGCTTGGTGGCCGGCTTGTCCTGGTCCTTCGCCGCGGCCTGGCTGCCGAACGACAGCAGCGCCACGGCCAGCTTCGACACGGTGCTGCCGGTCTCGCCGGGCAGCTTCTCCGCGCCCGAGACCACCAGCTCGTGCAGCCTGGCGGCGGTGCGCGTCTCGAGGTTGTCCTCGCGCTCCGGGGTCTCGTCCTGCTCGGGGCCCGCCACCTGCTCCGGGCCCGCTTCACGCTCGGCGACGACCGGCGCCGCCTGCGGCGTCGCCCCTGACGCTGTCACGCCTGGCGCCGTCTCCCCTGCTGCTGCGGTGACCTGCGCCGCCTGTGCCTCCTGAGGCAGTGCGTCCGTGCTCACTCGTTCCTCCTGTCCACGGTGCGACGAAACTACCAGAACGGGCGTTCAGTCCGGTATGCACCACACGTGCGGGCCGACGGCGCGTTCGAGCACCCGCCGCGGCACGCACCCAGTACCGTCAGCCGCCATGGAGACCTGGTCCCGCGCAGCTTCCCGCGACCTCCTCGAGCAGGCCCGCGCCCGGCACAGCCTGGGCACGGACGCGCTGACGGAGCGCGGCGCCGCCCCCGAGCGGGTGCGGGTCGCCTACCGCGCCGTCCGCGACGCCCGCGTGCTGGCCGAGCTCGCCGAGGTGCCCGTCGACCGGATCCGCGAGGTGAGCACCGGGCGCCTGCGGGTCGGTCCGGTCGAGGCCGCCGGCTTCCGCACGATCGCCCAGGTGCTGGGTGCCACGGCGGCCGACCTCGACGCGATCGCCGGCGTCGGGCCCAAGACCGCCCGCCTGCTGCACGACGCCGCGCGGCAGATCTTCGACGCCGTCGACGACGCGCTCACCTTCCGGATCGAGCACGACCCGGCCGACCCGCTCGCCACCGACCTGGTGCGCGCGCTGTACACCCACGAGCAGGTCGCCCGGTTCTTCGACGCGTGGGGCGAGCGGCTCGACGTCGACGTCCCGGAGCTGGCCCGGCAGTCCGAGGTGGGCGCCCTGCGCGGCACCCTCGTCAAGCGGCTCTTCGCCGGCCGCGAGCGCACCGCCAGGGCCGACGCCGCGCTGGAGCGGCTCCGGGTGGTCGTCGAGGGCCTCGACGCGTCGGGCGTCACCGACGCGCTGCGGCGCCTGGACCGCACGCTGACCGACACCTCCGACGCGGAGGTCTGGCGCGACTACGAGGCCCGAGCCGCCGCGTACTTCACCGCGCTGGGCGAGCTCGTCGACCTCGGCATCGACCTGGAGGCCTCGGAGGGCTACCTGCCGGAGGAGGTCGTGGACCAGGTCACGGCCCAGGACCTGGACACCTCGCTCCTGAACGTCTCCCTGCGCGGGTACCAGGCGTTCGGCGCCCGGTACGCGCTGGTGCAGCGGCGTACGATCCTCGGCGACGAGATGGGTCTCGGCAAGACCGTGCAGGCCATCGCGGCGATGGCGCACCTCGCCGCCCGCGGACGCCGGCACTTCCTCGTCGTGTGCCCCGCGAGCGTCGCGGCGAACTGGGCCCGCGAGGTGGCGGCACACTCCCGCCTACCGGTCCGGGTGCTGCAGGGCGACGACCGCGACGCCGCCATCCGTACGTGGGTGGCCGACGGCGGCGTCGGCATCGTCACCTTCCCGCAGCTCGGGCACCTGCGCGCCGACGGGATGCCCCGGCCCGCCCTGCTCGTCGTGGACGAGGCGCACTACGTGAAGAACCCGGCGGCGCAGCGCTCGGAACGGACCGCCGCCTGGGCGCGCACCGCCGAGCGGGTGCTCTTCATGACGGGCACGCCCATGGAGAACACGGTCGACGAGTTCCGCAGCCTGGTGCACTACCTGAAGCCCCACGTCGCGGAGGCGATCGACCCGGCGGCGGGTCTGGCGGGCGCCGCGGCGTTCCGCCGCTCGGTGGCCACCGTGTACCTGCGGCGCAACCAGGAGGACGTGCTCACGGAGCTGCCCGAGCTGGTCCAGGTGGACGAGTGGGAGCGGTTCGGCAAGCACGACGGCGCCGCCTACCGGCGGGCCGTCCTGAAGCGCTCGTTCGCGGACATGCGCCGCGCCGCGTTCGTCGAGGCCCCGGAGCCGACGGCGAAGCTGGTGCGGCTGCGCGAGATCGTCGCCGAGGCGATGGACAACAACCGCAAGGTGGTCGTCTTCTCGTTCTTCCGCGACGTGATCGAGACGGTGCTGGCCGAGCTGGGCCCGCTCGCGATCGGGCCCATCACCGGCTCCGTGCCCGCCCGACGGAGGCAGGAGCTGGTCGACGAGTTCACGCGGGCGCCGGAGCCGAAGGTGCTGGTGAGCCAGATCGAGGCGGGCGGCGTCGGGCTGAACATCCAGGCCGCCTCCGTCGTGATCCTGTGCGAGCCGCAGGTCAAGCCGACGGTCGAGGCGCAGGCCATCGCACGGGCGCACCGGATGGGCCAGGTCCGCACCGTGCAGGTGCATCGGCTGCTGGTCGAGAAGAGCGTGGACGAACGGCTCCTGGAGATCCTCGGAACCAAGGCCGAGCTGTTCGCGGAGTACGCCGGGCGATCCACGGTGGCGGCGGCACCCGGGGCGGCCGACGTCGCCGACGCCGAGCTCGCGCGGCGCATCGTCGAGGAGGAGCGCGCCCGGCTGGGCGAGCCGGCGGCCTGACCCACTTTCACCCTTTCCTCGCGGCCCGGGCTCCGGCCTGTTGAGATGTATCCATGTCGACCACAGCCCTGACCAGGGGACCCGTCCAGGCTGCTGAACGCTCGCCCGCGCCCGACCTCGCGCGCGGGTTCATGCTCCTGCTGATCGCCATCGCGAACACGCCGTACTACCTGTGGGGCCGGGAGATGAACCCCGCGGCCTCGCACCCGGTCGACGGCTCGGCGGTCGACAAGGTCGCGGACTTCCTGATCATCATGCTCGTGGACCTGCGGACCTACCCCATGTTCGCGTTCCTGTTCGGCTACGGGATGATGCAGCTCTACAACCGCCAGTTGTCCTCGGGCACGTCGGAGGCCGGCGCCCGCCGGCTGCTGCAGAAGCGCAACTGGCTGCTGCTCGCGTTCGGGTTCGTGCACGCGGCGCTGCTCTGGATGGGCGACGTGCTGGGCGCCTACGGCCTCGCCGGCCTGCTCATGGTGTGGCTCTTCTTCCAGGCCAAGGACCGCACGCTGCTCGTGTGGACGTGGGTGCTCGGCGGCCTGCTGGCGGTCGCCACGGTGCTCGCAACGATCGGCGCGTGGTTCACGGCGCAGATCCCGGCGGACGACCCCTTGGCGCGGTCGATCGTCGCCGACCTCGCCCCCACCACCACCGACTCGGCGGCTCAGACGTCGTACCTGGCCTCGGTCGTCGACCGGTTGTCGTACTGGTCGCTCGGAACGTTCGCGCAGGGCGTGCTCATGCTCGTGGTCCCGATGATGCTGCTGCTCGCGTTCTGGGCCGGCCGGCGCCGCATCCTGGAGAACCCGGGCGAGCACCTGCCGCTGCTGCGCCGGGTCGCGGTGGTCGGCATCACGATCGGCTGGCTCGGCCCGCTGCCGTCCGCGCTGGACCACGTCGGCGCCATGGGTGTGCCGGACCACGCGGCCTGGGTCTTCTACCCCGTCCAGATCCTGACGGGCTTCTTCGGCGGCCTCGGCTACGTCGCGCTGTTCGGCCTGCTGGGTCACCGGCTCGCCCAGCGCCGCACCGGAGCGCCGTCGCGCAACCTGCTGGTCACGGACGGGCCGTTCGCGGGCGCGGTCCAGGCGGTCGGCAAGCGGTCGCTGACGTCCTACCTGCTGCAGTCGGTGCTGTGCGCGCCGGTCCTCGCAGCGTGGGGGCTCGGGCTGGGCGAGCGCCTCAGCTCGTGGAGCATGCTGCTGTTCGCCGTGCTCGTCTGGGCGCTCACCGTGGCGTTCGCCGTCTGGCAGGAGCGCACGGGCCGGCGCGGGCCCGCCGAGGTGGCCCTGCGCCGGCTGATCTATGGCCGAACCTAGGCCGGGAACGAGTCGACCGCGTCGTCCTCGCCGTCGCCGTCGGTGTCCACGGAGATCGTCCGCGTCCCGCCGGCAGTCTCCACGACGACGTCGGGCCGCCCGTCGCCGTCGGTGTCGTACAGCTCGACGTCGGGGACGCCGTCGGCGTCGTAGTCCTCGAACTGGGCGTCCACCACGCCGTCGCCGTCGGTGTCTGCCACCTCGATGTCGGGGACGCCGTCGCCGTCGAGGTCGTACTTGCCGGGCTTGTCGGCCAGGAACTCGGACACGTGGTTCTCCTTGCTCGTCTACCTGCTCGCGGATGCTCCCCCGATCATGCCCCACGCGAGCCGCTGCCTGGTCCTCATTCCGGACGCTCCGCCGGCTCCGGCCCGCACGTGCCCGACACGGTGCCTATCAACCGAGAAATTCACCCACTTCCCCTCGCGGGTGAAATAGCAGGACGCATAGATTCAGCACATGCTGACCCAGGTACGCAAGACCCGACGTCATGCCGCCCTCCTGACCGCCACCACCTGCGCCCTCGTGATCGCCTCGGGGACCGCCGTCGCGGCCGTCGCCCCGGGCGCCGGTTCCGGCCCTGCCGAGCAGGCCTGGTCCATCGACCTCGCCACCCTCACCGCCGACGACGCCGGGGTGCGCCACTCCGGCGGGGCGCTCCGGCTCGCCACCCCGGATGGTTCGGGAGCCGCGTCGGACGACGCCGACGGCCCCGCCGACAGCCCCGGCGTCACCCAGCGCCAGGAGGCGTCCGGGCAGCTCGTCGCCGAGCCGGTGGTCCTCGACTCCCCCGCGGGCGTCGTCACCGCCGACGTCGACGCCACGGCGCCCGCCGGCACCTCCGTGCTGGTCGACGTCCGCGGGCGGCTCGCCGGCCAGGGCCCCGACTCCTGGACCGAGTGGGTCCCGGCCGGCTCCCCGCTGCCGACGCCGTCCGAGACGGTCCAGGCCCGCGTCACGCTCGTCGGCGAGCCGGACGCGAGCCCCGCCGTGCGGGAAGTCACGCTCACGCCCGAGACGCGCCGTTCCCAGGGACTCCAGGGGGCGGAGACGGAGGCGCAGCCCCTCTCGGGCGAGCGCACCTACACCATCTACGCGACCCGCGAGGGCCTGGTCGGCGGGACGACGGCCAACGGGCACGTCATCACCTCCCGCGACCACTTCGTCGCGCTGCCGTCGCGGCGCGGGCTCTCGTCGAACAGCTCGGGCAGCTACTCGGTCCGGGTCTGCGCCGCGAGCACCGGGCGCTGCGCGTACGCCCCGGTGTGGGACGTCGGCCCCTGGAACACCACCGACGACTACTGGAACCCCGCGGGGACCCGGCAGTCCTGGACCGACCTGCCCCAGGGCAAGCCGGAGGCGCAGGCGGCCTACCAGGACGGCTACAACGGCGGGCTGGACGGGTTCGGCCGCCGGGTCCTCAACCCGGCCGGCATCGACCTCGCGGACGGCACCTTCTGGGACGCCGTCGGGCTGACCGACAACGCCTGGACCACCGTCACCTACCTGTGGACCGGGACCGGCCCGAGGGGCATCGTCCGCACCAGCGGCGGGCCGCTCACGGTGCGCTCCGGGCCCGGCACCAGCACGGCCGCCGTCGGGCAGGCGGGCAACTACGCGAACGTCGTGATCGAGTGCACCGCGACCGGCACCACGGTGACCGGGACCTACGGCACCAGCAACGTGTGGGACCGGATCGGGCCGAACAACTGGGTATCGGACGCCTACGTCAACACGGGCTCGTCCACCCCAGTAGCCCCTGCCTGCTGACCCTCCCCCACCTGTCAGACCCGCAGCGACGTGTCAGAAGTACAGGTCACCCGGGTGACCTGTACGTCTGACACGTCGGTGCGGGTCTGACAGGTCGGCGGCGATCAGGCGCGACGGACCGTCACCGCCAGGCCCAGCGCCGCCACGCCGACCACCACGGCGCCCAGCAGCGGCAGCGCCGACACCCCGGAGCCTGCCACCACGAACGACGCCAGCGCGGCCCCGACGGCGATCCCGCCGTTGAACAGCACCGGGATGAGCGCCCCGGCGAACGAGCGCCGCTCCGGCCCGGCCAGCCGCAGGATCAGCGTCTGCGCGAAGGGCGGCAGGCCGCCCGACACGACTCCCCACGCCACGACGACGGCGACCCCGAGCACCGGGCTGACGTCCGCCAGGCCGAGGCCCAGCACCGCCAGTGCGGTGGCGGCCACGCTCACCACCAGGGCGGGCCCGCTCCGGTCCCCGAGCCGCCCCGCCAGCGCGACACCCACCGCCGAGGCGAGCCCGAACACCAGCAGCAGCGTGCTCATCCCGCCCGGCAGGGCCTGCGCGGGCGCCTCCGTCAGGCGCGTGATGTACGTGTACGCGCCGTAGTGGCCCACCAGGACAAGCGCGACGAGCGCCGTCACCGCGAGCAGGCGGCCCATGCCGCGCGGGGCGCCGGCGCCGCCGTCCGCGCCCTGGGTGGCGCCGTCCGCCGTCGTCCCGGGAGCGGCCGCGCGGGCCACCACCAGCCGGACCGCCGCCGCGCTCAGCAGGCCCAGGACCGCGAGGGCCCAGAAGGCGGCGCGCCACCCGGCGGCGTCGGCGACGAGCCGGGCCAGCGGCGTGCCCACGACCATCCCGAGGGTCGCCCCGCCGAGCACGACGGCGATCGCACGCCCCAGCAGGCGGTCGGAGACCAGGTCGGCGACGTGCGCGTTGGCGGTCGCCCACAGCAGCCCGACGGCGGCCGCGCCCACCATCCGCGCGCCGACCGCCACCTGGAACGTCGGGGCGAGCGCGGTGAGGGCGGACGAGAGGGCGAGGGCGGCCAGCCCGCCGGCGATCACCGAGCGACGGTCCCACCGGCGCGTGAGCCGGACCAGCGGGAAGCTCAGGACCACCACCACGGCCGCCCACACCGAGACGAGCAGGCCGGTGCTCGACTCGGCGACGCCGAGACCCGCGCTCATCTGCTCGAGGACCGCGGTCGGCAGCATCTCGGCGGTGACCATGAGGAGCGTGCTGGCGCCGAGCACCAGCAGCGAGGGCCACGGCAGGACGTCGGAGGGGTGCGCCCCAGGTGAGGTGCCGCGAGGGAGGTCCGGGACGTCGTCGCGGACCGGTTGAACCACTGGTGTCGTGCCTGCCGCAGTGCCTGTTGTCTCCATGTCCGCAACGCTAGAGTTTGACACTGGTGTCAATGTCAAGGCTCTGTTCGGAGGCAGAAATGAAGATCGGTGAGCTCGCCGCCCGGACGGGTGTGACCACCCGCCTCATCCGGTACTACGAGCAGCAGGAGCTGCTCGACGCCGACCGCGCGCCCAACGGCTACCGCACCTACACCGAGGCCCACGTGGAGCGGGTGTCGCGGGTCGCGGGCCTGGTCCAGGCCGGTATCCCGACCCGGCTCGTGAAGGTGCTGCTCGACACCGAGGACGCCGCCGCCCGCGCGGAGCCGACCTGCCCGCGCGAGGTCGCGGAACAGCTCGCCACCGAGCTGGTCGGCGTGCAGGCGCGCATTGACTGCCTCACCAAGAGCCGGGACGCGATCCGCAGCTTCCTGACGGCCACCCAGCACGAGGTGCTGCTCCAGGAAGCACGAGAGCCCGCGATAGCCGTCTAAAGCACTTTCCGCGAAGTAGAGCGCCTGTCCGAGTCTCCCGGTGACGCCGGGGAGCCTCGGACA
>NZ_JBHUUX010000120.1:0-7735 GCF_042670845.1 Promicromonospora sp. NPDC057138
AGTCCGAGCTGCCGATCACCTGACCTTTTGCCGATCACACGGACGCGCCCGTCACAGGTCAGGCGCGGAGGGCCTGGTCCAGGTCGGCCCAGAGGTCCTCGACGTCCTCGATGCCCACCGACAGGCGCAGCAGGTCCTCCGGGACGGTGTGCGCCTCGGTGCCCCAGCGGCGGCGGCGCTCCAGCATCGACTCCACTCCGCCGAGCGACGTGGCAGGGAGCCACAGCCGCACGGCGTCGACGACGGTGTCGGCCCGCTCTACCGGCCCGACGCCGGCACGCGGCGCCGGTCGGACGCCGATGATCGCGCCGAAGCCGTTCATCTGCGCCTTCGCGCGCTCGTGCCCCGGGTCGCCGGGCAGCGAGGGGTGCCGCACCTCGGCGACCTCGGGGTGCTCCGCGAGGCGCCGGGCCAGCTCCGCGGCGCTCGCCTGGGCGCGCTCGAAGCGCAGCGCCAGCGTGCGCAGGCCGCGCAGCGCCAGCCACACCTCGAACTGGCCGGCGATCGCGCCGTGCAGCGTGCGGTGCTCACGGAGGGTCGCGGCCAGCGCGGCGTCGCGCGTCACCAGGGCGCCCAGCGTGACGTCGGAGTGGCCGCCCAGGTACTTCGTGACGGAGTGCAGCACGAGGTCGGCGGCGTGCTCCAGCGGCCGCTGGCCCAGCGGCGTCGCGAACGTGTTGTCGACGACGGAGCGCACGCCCCGCGCGCGGGCGGCACCGAGGACCGCCGGGAGGTCCGCGACCTCCAGCATCGGGTTGGTGGGCGACTCCACGAGCAGCAGGTCGGCGCCGTCGAGTGCCGCCACGACGGCGTCCGTGTCCGCGATGTCCACGTAGCGCAGCGTCACGCCGTGCCGCTCCGAGACCTGGCGCGCGAGCACCATGCCGGCCTGGTAGGCGTGCCGCGGCAGCACGAGCGTGCCGCCGTCGGGCACCAGGGAGAAGGCGGCGGCGATCGCCGCCATCCCCGACGAGAACACGAGCGCCTCGCCCGGCTCTCCCCCGCCGCACTCGAGCGCGGCGAGCGCCTCCTCGAACGGGTGCCAGGCGTCGTTGTCGCCGCGCGCGTACGACAGCTCGTCCGGCGTGACGACGCCGCGCGAGACGTACGTCGAGTTCATCGGGATGGACGGGTTGATGTGCCCGCCCTGCGCGCGGGCGGGACGCCCGGCGGAGACGACGACCGTGGCGGGCGAGAGCGCGGGCGGCTCGGGGTGCTCGGGGGTGGTGCTCATGACGGCGAGGATACGACCGCTCGCCCGCGCCGGATCACCATCGACATGAGCGCCGCGCCCGCGCACAGCGCTCCCGCGCCGTACCAGACGGCGTCGTACGAGCCGGTGACGTCGCGGACCAGGCCGCCGGCGAACGCGACGATCCCGGCCCCGACCTGGTGCGAGGCGAGCACCCAGCCGAACACGATCGGCGCGTTCTCGCCGTAGAACTCGCGACACAGGGCGAGGGTGGGCGGCACGGTCGCCACCCAGTCCAGCCCGTAGAACACGATGAAGAACACCATCGGCATCTCGACGTTCGGCGCCATGAGCGACGGCAGGAAGAGCAGGGCGACGCCGCGCAGCGTGTAGTAGACGCCCAGCAGCACCCGCGGGGAGTACCGGTCGGTCAGCCAGCCGGACGCGATGGTGCCGATCACGTCGACGACCCCGATGACGGCGAGCAGGCTTGCGGCCACGGTGATCGGCATGCCGTGGTCGTGCGCTCCGGGCACGAAGTGCGTGCGGACCAGCCCGTTCGTCGTCGCGCCGCAGATCGCGAACGCCCCGGCCAGCAGCCAGAACGGGCCGGTGCGGGCGGCGTCGAACAGCGCGGTGACCGCGCGCTTCGCCGCGCCACGGGTCGGCGCGGGCTTCGGCGCGTACTCGCCGCCGTAAGGCGCCAGCCCCAGGTCCGCGGGGTGGTCGCGCAGCAGGAACAGCACGAGCGGGATCGCGATCAGGGAGGCGATGGCGACCGTGACGGACGCCGGACGCCACCCCTGGTTCTCCACGATCCACGCGAGCAGCGGCAGGAACACGAGCTGGCCCGACGCCGTCGCCGCCGTCAGGATGCCGCTGACCAGGCCGCGCCGGGCCACGAACCAGCGCCCCGTCACGGTGGCGGTGAACGCCAGCGCCATGCTGCCGCTGCCCACGCCGACCAGGAGCCCCCAGCCGAGCACGAACTGCCACGGCTCCGACATCCATACCGTCGACAGCGCGCCGCTGGTGATGACGACCAGCGCGGTGGCCACCACCGGACGCATCCCGAACCGGTCCATGAGCGCGGCCGCGAACGGCGCCGTCAGCCCGTACAGCACGGACTGCAGGCCGACGGCGAAGCCGATGGTCGCGCGCGACCAGCCGAGCTCGGCGTTCAGCGGGTCCACGAACAGCCCGGGCGCCGCCGTGAACGCGGCGGCGCACATCACGGTCACGAAGCTGACCAGGGCTACCCACCAGGCGGGATGGATCCGGGGCGTCCGGGGAATGCGGCCCGACGGCGGGGCCGAGGTGCCCTGGGCGTCGGGCGCCGGCGTGCTGATCTGCGTCATGGCCCCAGCCTGCTGGAACGGCGCGGCATCGGACAGTGACCAGAAGGTCACTGTCCAATAGGATCGGGCCACTGAATCAGGCCACCGTTGCTGCGCTGCAATTAAATCGGCGTGATCACAGCAACAACGCTGTTGCTGTGCTTCAATTAAATGTGCCCGATCGCAGCAACATCACCCGGACCCGCCGTGGTCGCCCAAGCCGCCAGGCAGTGTTCGAGCGACTCGACCAGGCGATGACCGAGCTGAGGGAACAGCTCGGCGGCCTGCCCGCCCCGGCACAAGCTCGCGTGATCTGGGACGACATCTGGGTGCACGAAGCACACAGCTCGACAGCCATCGAAGGCAACACCTTGGTGCTCTCACAAGTCGAGCAGCTCCTGGTCGAAGGCCGAGCCGTCGGCAATAAAGATCTCTCGGAGTACATGGAGGTCAAGGGATACGGCGATGCGGCCAGATGGGTCTATGACCAAGCGGTCGCCCCGGACCACATCGGCGACGGTGCGCTCGTCACGCTCACCGAGGTTCGCTACATCCATGAGCTCGCCATGGGGCCGGTCTGGAGCGTCACGCCCCACCCCGACGCCACGCCGGCCGAAGGCCCGGGCAGTTTCCGACAGCACGACATCCGCGCATTCCCTGAGGGTATGCGGCCCCCTTCGCACGCATTCGTCGATGCAAAGATGCGCGACTGGCTGGAGCAGGTGAACGCGCTCCCGAGCGCACCAGGTCATGCGATGGAAGCCCTGGCCAGCGCACACGTGGCCTTCGAACAAGTCCACCCGTTCCTCGACGGCAACGGCCGAACCGGTCGGCTCCTGACCAACCTCGTTCTCGTTCGCATGGGGTATGCACCTGCAATCATCCAGAAGCGAGAGCGCACGCGATACCTCACGGCACTGCGCCGCGCAGACAAGGGGGCGGTCGGACCGCTCGAAGAGATCTTCGCGCGTGCCGTGCTCGACAACGTGTACCGATTCGTCGTCCCGGCCCTTGCGGACCCGGGGGACCTCGTTCCTCTTGCGGCCCTCGCCACGTCCGAGATCACCCGGCTTGCCTTGGTGAATGCCGCACAACGCGGACGCCTCCGAGCACAGCGCGGGGACGACGGACACTGGAGAAGCACGCGCGATTGGGTTGACGAGTACGTCGCTTCCCGCGGCAGTCGACGCAGCTAAGACCTTGGCTCGATCGAGGGCCATCATTAAGATCGGGCCATGGATCGATCGATCGCCACCCCGCCGGCCCCGCACCGCGTCGCCGTCCTGATCGTCGACGGGTTCATCCCGTTCGAGCTCGGGATCGCGCACCGGATCTTCGGCATCGCGCGCGACGCCGAGCGGCGGCCCCTGTACGAGGTCGTGACCTGCACCGCCGGCGCGCCCGGCCCCGTGCAGTCCGACTCGGACGTGGTCGTGCAGGTGGCGCACGGCCCCGAGGCGCTCGAGACGGCGGACACGGTGGTCGTCCCCGCGTCGCACGAGTACGGGCCGGTGTACGACGAGGGCCGCCTCACCCCGGAGCTCGAGGACGCCTTCCGGCGCATCCGGCCCGGCACCCGGCTCATGTCGATCTGCATCGGCGCGTTCGCGCTCGCCGCCGCCGGGATCCTCGACGGCCGCCCCGCCACCACGCACTGGAGCTCGGCCGAGCACTTCCAGAGCCTGTTTCCCCAGGTCAAGATGGACCCCGGCGTGCTGTACACGGACGACGGCGACGTGCTCACCTCGGCGGGCGTCGCCTCCGGGATCGACCTGTGCCTGCACGTGGTGCGGCGCGACCACGGCGCCGCCGTCGCCCTCGACGTCGCCCGCCGCACCGTGGTGCCGCCGCACCGGGACGGCGGCCAGGCGCAGTACATCGCCCGTCCGCTGCCCGACGCCGACGGTCCCGGCACCGCCGCGACCCGCACCTGGGCGACCGAGCGGCTGGACGAGCACGTGACGCTGGCCGCCATGGCCCGGCACGCCTCGATGTCGGTGCGGACGTTCACCCGCCGGTTCCGCGAGGAGACCGGTGAGAGCCCCGGCCAGTGGCTCCTGAGGCAGCGGGTCGAGCTCGCGCGGACCCTCCTGGAGTCGTCCGACCTGTCGGTCGAGCAGGTGACGCGGCGGTGCGGTTTCGGGACGGCGCAGTCGCTACGTGCCCACGTGCAGGCCACCCTCGGGGTGACCCCCACCGCCTACCGCAGGACGTTCCGCGCCGCGGCGTGAACGCCGACGAGGCAACCCGCCGCGCCGAACCGCAACATGCCCCGGCTGGGCTCGCCGAACCGCAAGGTACGCGTCCGCCGAACCGCACGCTACGCGTAACTCTGAGCGGCCGAACCGCATGTTGCCCGTGACCTGAGCGGCCGACCTGAAGGTTGCGCGTGCTCTGGCCGCCTGAAGGACGCACATGTTGCGGTTCGGCGCCCTCGGAGACGGGTGAGTTGCGGTTCGGCGGCACCCGGGGCCTTTTCTGTCCGTGGGGGATCGTTCGGACTAGCCTCGGAACTATGCGCACGCGACGGAGAACGACCACGTTCATGCAGGCTGGGGCGCTGGTTGCCGCGCTGGTCCTGGCGGGGTGCACCGGCGGGCAGGGCGGCACGAACGAGCCCGGGCCCGGCGAGTCCACGCCCGCGCCGATCGTCTCGGAGCCTGCCGAGCCGACGCCGTCGGACACCACGGCCACTGAGAACCCGGGAACCGGCGACGGCACGCCCGAGCCGGGCGCCACAGCGACCGAGACGGCCGCAGGGCCGCCCTTCGCGGCCAACACCGAGCCCGACACCGCCGAGCCGACGGGCGCGGGCGAGACGTTCCTGTCCGTCACGGACGTCCGCGTCGCCGAGCACGACGGCTACGACCGCGTCGTGTTCGACCTCGACGGCAAGGGCAGCGGCAAGCCGGGCTGGCGCGTCGAGTACGTGGACCAGGCGACCGACGACGGCTCCGGGCAGGCCGTGCAGGTCGACGGCGACGCGATCCTGCGGGTGTCGCTGTCAGGCACGGCCACCCCGACGGACAGCGGCGTCGAGGAGTTCTCGGGCGACCGCATCGAGCCCGCCGACACGGAGTCGGTGAACGAGATCGTGTACCGCTACTGGTTCGAGGGGTACACGACGGCGTTCCTCGGGATCGACGACGGCGAGAAGCCGTTCCGCGTGTTCCTCCTGGAGAACCCGACGCGCGTCGTGGTCGACGTCCAGCACTGACCGGCAGGTTTCGACAAGCTCAACCCGCGCCCAGGTTCAGCCCGCGACCTCCGACTTCTTGGGCCGCGCGAGCAGCGTGGCCGCCAGGTCGGACAGCGGCAGCTTGCCGGCCAGCACGTCGACCACGCCGGTCGTGATCGGCATCTCGACGCCGTGCGCCCGGGCCAGCTCCAGCACCGACTCCGACGACTTCACGCCCTCGGCCGTGCCGCCGGTCGCCTTGATCGCCTCGGCGAGGGTGAGGCCCTCGCCGATGTGCTTGCCGAGCCGGTGGTTGCGCGACAGCGGCGACGCGCACGTCGCCGTCAGGTCGCCCATGCCGGCCAGCCCGGCGAAGGTGGCGACGTCGGCCCCGAGTGCGAGGCCGAGGCGGGTGATCTCCACGAGGCCGCGCGTGATGAGCGCGGACAGCGTGTTCCAGCCGAAGCCCTGGCCCTGGGCCATGCCGGCCGCCAGGGCGATGATGTTCTTCACCGCGCCGCACAGCTCCACGCCGACCACGTCGGTGTTCGTGTAGGGGCGGAAGTACCTGGTCGAGCAGGCATCCGCCACGAGCTGGGCGGTGGCCTCGCTCCGCGACGCGACCACGGTCAGCGTCGGCTGCCGCTCCGCGATCTCGGGCGCCAGATTGGGCC
Source organism: Promicromonospora sp. NPDC057138 (assembly GCF_042670845.1). Taxonomy (NCBI): domain Bacteria; kingdom Bacillati; phylum Actinomycetota; class Actinomycetes; order Micrococcales; family Promicromonosporaceae; genus Promicromonospora; species Promicromonospora sp. NPDC057138. The sequence goes on from NZ_JBHUUX010000120.1 coordinate 6,382, forward strand.
CGGAGACGACGGCGACGCGCTCGTCGGGCAGGCCCAGCACCTCGGCCATGACCTGGCTCATGCGCTTGTCCGTGCCGAGCTCGACCCCCTTCATCAGGGAGACGACGACGGCGTCCGGCTCCACCAGGTCCTTCATGGACTCCAGGGTCGCGCGGGCGACCTGCGACGGCACCGAGACGACCACGATCGACGCGCCCCTGAGCGCGACGGCGGGGTCGGTCGTGCCGCCCATGGCGGGCAGCTGCACGCCCGGAAGGTACTTCTCGTTGCGGTGCGTCCGGTCGACGGCGTCGAGCACCTCGGCGTCGCGGCCCCACAGGGTGACGTCGCACCCGGCGTCGGCCAGGACCATCGCGAACGTGGTGCCCATCGAGCCCGCGCCGAGCACCGCGACCCGGGGCTGTGCCCGCTCCGTCATCTGCTCCGTCGCGGCGCGCTCTGCCTGTTCCATCTCGGCGCGCTCTGCCTGTTCCATCTGGGCGCTCACGGGCGCTCCACCGGCGGGTAGTTGGTCATCTTGACCTCGTAGTCGGGGTGCTTGCGCAGGTCGAACCGCGGCGTGGGGGCCTTCTCGCCGCGGATCTGCTCCAGCTCGGCGGTGATGGCGTCCATGATGCGGGAGGTGGCCTCGCGCAGCGTGACGGTGTCCTGCGGCCGGTCGTACAGGTCGCTCAGGTCCACGGGCGGGCCGGTCTGGATCGTCACCTTCTTGCGCGGGAACGGCTTCAGCACCCGGCTGTACCGGCCCAGGATGTCGGTGACCCCCCACTGGGCGACCGGGAGCACCGGCAGGCGCGTGGTCAGGGCGATCCGGGCGACGCCGGTCTTGCCCTCCATCGGCCAGTAGTCGGGGTCCCGCGTCAGGGTGCCCTCGGGCAGGATCGCCACACAGGCGCCGTCGCCGAGCTGGTTCGCGGCGTCCCGCAGCGACTCGGTCGCCTTGGCCGACTCCCGGTCCACCGGGATCATCTTGGTGCCCCGCAGGGCCCACCCCGTCAGCGGGGAGGTGAACAGGCCGCGCTTGGCCAGGATGCGCGGCTCCCGGCCGTTGTCGAAGAGGTAGTGCGCCAGCGTCAGCGCGTCGAGCTCGGTGACGTGGTTGGCCGCGGCGATGAACCCGCCCTTGGCCGGGAAGTTCTCCCCACCCTTCCACTCGTACCTGCACAGCGAGAACATGAGGTTCCGCACGATGAACGCGACGAAGCGATACATGCGTGACTCAGGACGTGGGATGGACACGGTCGGCAAGAATACTCGGCCCCGAGCGCAGTAGTTCCGCGAGTGGCCGTGAAGGGTCTGTCGAAGTAGAGCGCTTGTCCGAGTCTCCCCGGGGCTACCCCGGGAGACTCGGACA
>NZ_JBHUUX010000121.1:0-7176 GCF_042670845.1 Promicromonospora sp. NPDC057138
CCCAGGAGCCGACCCCGGCCAGCAGGGCATTATGAACCAGGTAAAAATCATGACCGATCTCGAGGCAACCGACCGAACTCACACAGGCACCATGGGCAAAGGACCGAACTCACACGCGAGCACCCCCGCAACGGGCCGGCCCCCAGCTCAGCCGACCAGTTCAGCCTGCCGCTCAGCCGACCAGTTCAGCCGACCAGCTCCCCCACTCCGGCCCCGCGCAGCGACGCGTCCAGCACCAGCACCATGTGCGCGCATCGCATCTCTCGCCCCTGCCGCCGCAGCGCGTCGGTGATCTGCAGCAGGCACCCAGGGTTGGAGGTGACAAGGAGCTCCGCGCCCGTCGCCGCCACGTTCGCCGCCTTCCGGTCGCCCAGCTCCCGCGCGGGCTCCGGGTTGGTCAGGTTGTAGATCCCGGCCGACCCGCAGCACATGTCCCCCTCGGCGATCTCCTTGACCACCAGCCCCGGGATGGTCGCGAGCACCGCACGCGGCTGAGCCTTGACGCCCTGCGCATGCCGCAGGTGGCAGGCGTCGTGATACGCGACGGTCATCGGCAGCGGGTGCCGCGGCGCGACGGGCTCCAGCTCGGCGAGCACCTCCGAGATGTCGCGGGTCCTCGCCGCGAAGTCCGCCGCCCGCTCCGCGTACTCGGGGTCGTCCGCCAGCAGGTCCGCGTAGTCCTTCATGGTTGACCCGCACCCGGCCGAGTTGGCGACTATCCGCTCCACGTCCGCTCCGGAGAACGTGTCGATGAGTGCCCGCGCGTAGTCCAGCCCTTCGCTCTCCCGCCCGGCGTGCACGGACAGCGCACCGCAGCATCCCTGGTCAGGCGGCACGACGACGTCGCAGCCCTCCGCCGCCAGGACCCGCGCCGTCGCCGCGTTGACGCCCGGGTAGAACTCCCGCTGCACGCAGCCGAGCAGCATCCCCACGGTCATCCGCTTCGGGCCGACGGCGGGCACGAGCGCGGGCACGGGGACGCGCGGCCCCACCGGCGGCGCGATGGCCTCCATCGTCGCCAGCGTCGGCGACACCCGGGCCAGCACCGGCCGCACCAGCCGCGACAGCCCCGTGCGCTGGTACAGCGCGAGCAACGGCCGCACCAGCCGCAGCCGCTCCGGCCGCGGGAACAGCGCGAAGATCGCCGACCGCAGCAGCCGCTGCCCGCGCGTGCGGTGCTCGGCGCCGCGCCGCTCGACCTGCTGCCGCGTCGCCTCGACGAGCTTGTCGTACTGCACCCCCGACGGGCACGCGGTCACGCAGGCCATGCAGCCGAGGCAGGCGTCGACGTGCTGCACCAGCGCGGGCGACATCGGCTCGCCCTCCAGGCCCTCCTTCATGAGGTAGATCCGCCCGCGCGGGGAGTCCATCTCCTCGCCCCACAGCGAGTACGTGGGGCACGCCGGCAGGCAGAACCCGCAGTGCACGCAGTCGTCGATCAGCGCTCTGGCGGGCGGATGATGCTCGTCGAAGGCACCGAGCAGGTCCGGCTTCGTCTCTGTCATCAGATGCCTCCCACGAATCGGCCGGGCGCGAGGTTGCGCCCGGGATCGAGCTGCCGCTTGATCGCCCGCATGAGGTCGAGCCCGCCCACGGGCCCCCACGCGTCGAGTGCCGCGCGCACCTCGCGCGAGGCACGCAGCACGGTCACCGTCCCCTCGCGCGGGCTGGGCGCGGCACCCCGCAGGTGCCCGACGGCGGACGCCGTCGCCTCCGGCGTCCCCGTCACCACCGTGTGCAGCACCCCGGCCGCGGTCCCCCGCAGCGCCACGCCGACGCCGTACCGCTGCTCGGCGTCACGCGCCGCCGCCAGCAGATCGGCGACCCCGGTGAGCGTCGCAGTCGCCTTGGCGTAGGTCCCGACGCCGCTGATCGAACCCCCACCACCGCCGGTCGAGTCCCGAACGTTGGTCGAGCTTGTCGAGACCCTTGTCCCCACAGCCGCGGCACCACCTCCAGGCAGCGCCGCCCACCACCGAGGCGACTCCGCCTGGACCACCCCGCCGAGCAGCTCGGCCGCGGCGGCAGCCCGCCGCGCGACAGCGCTCCCCGTACCCTCCAGCAGCACCGCCACCTCGGCGACGTCGCTCCCCGAGGGCCGGTCGATCTCGACCGCCGCAGGTGCGAGCTGCGAGGCGACGACGTCGCGAGCCCGCGCGGCGACGTCGGCCAGCGGACCGGTGGCGACGACGAATGCGCGGTCGGGCCGTGCCGGGTGCAGCCGGAACGCAGCCCGTACCACGATGCCGAGAGTGCCGTACGCGCCGGTCAGCAGCTTGGCCAGGTCGTACCCGGCGACGTTCTTGACGACCTTGCCGCCCGACGAGGCGACGGTTCCGTCGGCGAGCACCACGGTGGCCCCGAGCACCAGGTCGCGGATCCCGCCGCGCTGCAGGCGCCGCGGCCCGGAGGCTCCGGTCGACAGCGCGCCGCCCACGGTGGAGCCGCCCGCGAGCCGGTCCGGCGGCAGGTCCACGACGAGCTCCTGCGCGGCGGCCCGGACCGTCTCCGACAGGGCCGCGACCGGCAGCCCGGCCTCGGCCACCACCACGAGGTCGCCCGCCCCGTGCTCCACGAGCCGGTCCAGCCCCGTGGTGTCGATGATCAGGTCGACGCGTTCGGGCGGCGCGCCCCAGTCCAGGGCCGTCCCGGCGCCGCGGGCCACGGTGACCAGCCCCTGCGCTGTCGCCTCGCGCAGCACTGCGGCCACGCCCTCCGCCGACGCGGGCCGGGCGACCGCCGTCGCGCGCACCCCGTCCACCGCGTCCCCGGGACCCGCCTCCCGCACCTCGCCGCCGTCCTGCTTCAGCGCGTCGTCGAGCCGCTGCAGGTCCGTCATCAGAAGACCTCCGCCACGCCGGACTCCGCCAGCGGGTGCGCGCCCCGGTGCCGGCCGGGCTGCTCGCCGCACAGTCGCGGCGTCGGGAACACCTTGCCCGGGTTGGAGATGCCTTCGGGATCGAACGCGCAGCGCACGGCCTGCATGGTGTCGAGGTCGTCGGCGGTGAACATGCGCGGCATGTGCTTGGCCTTGTCGGCGCCGACGCCGTGCTCGCCCGTGATGGAGCCGCCGTGCGCGAGGCACAGGTCGAGGATCCCGCCCGCCACGGCCTCGGCCCGGTCGACGGCGCCCTCGACCGCGCCGTCGAACAGCACCAGCGGGTGCAGGTTGCCGTCGCCGGCATGGAACACGTTCGCGACCCGCACGCCCGCGCTCTCGCTGAGCTCGGCGATCTGCCGCAGCACCAGCGGCAGCGCCGTCCGCGGGATCACGCCGTCCTGGACTATGTAGTCGGGGCTGATCCGGCCCACCGCGGCGAACGCGGACTTGCGGCCCTTCCAGATCAGGGCGCGCTCGTCGTCGTCGGCCGCCACCCGTACCTCGAAGGAGCCGGCCGCCTCGCAGAGCCGCACCACGTCGTCGAACTCCCCCGCGACGTCGGCCGACGGCCCGTCGAGCTCGACCACGAGCACAGCGCCCGCGCCGGCCGGGTAGTTGCAGTGCACGGCCGCCTCCGCGGCTTCGATCGCGAGGGCATCCATCATCTCGATGGCCGCGGGGATCACCCCGGCGGCGATGATCGCGGAGGTGGCGGCGCCGGCGTCGTCCATGGAGCGGAACGCCGCGAGCAGCGTCCGGACCTCCTGCGGGAGCCGCGTCAGGCGCACCGTGGCCGACGTGACGATCCCGAGCGTGCCCTCGCTGCCCACGAGCGTGCCGAGCAGGTCGTACCCGGGCGGGTCGAGCGCCTTGCCGCCGATCTCGACCTGCTCACCGCCGGCTGTCACCAGGTCGACGCCGGTGACGTGGTTGGTGGTGAAGCCGTACTTGAGGCAGTGCGCGCCGCCCGAGTTCTCGGCGACGTTCCCGCCGATCGAGCACACGGACTGGCTGGACGGGTCGGGCGCGAAGTAGTACCCGTCGGGGCTGGTCGCGGCCGTGAGCTGCAGGTTGATCACCCCCGGGTCGACGACGGCACGCTGGTTGGCGACGTCCGCCTCCCGGATGCTCCGCAGCTGCGACATGACGACGAGTACGCCCTCGGCGTGCGGCAGCGCCCCGCCCGACAAACCCGTGCCCGACCCGCGCGCGACGAACGGCACGCCGTGCCGCGCGCACGCCCGCACCGCGGTCGCGACGTCGTCCCGGCTCCGCGCGAGCACCACCACGCCGGGCACCACCCGATAGGCCGCCAGCCCGTCGCACTCATACGTCCGACGTCGCTGCCGATCCGTGATCACCCGCTCACCCCCGAGCTCACCGATGAGCTCGCCGATGACGGCATCCAGCGCCACCGACACTTCCGACCTGGCAACCCTCGCGGCCATAGCAACCTCCCTGTTGCGAACCTTCCCTTCGTTGAGTGCTGGGTATTTGTCGGGTGGAGAGCCTCTGCACCACAAATACCCAGCACTCAACCGGCTTGGGTCAGGGCATCCGCTCGTACGCCGGGAGAGTGAGGAAGTCCGCGTAGTCGTCCGCCACCGCCACCTCGAGGAACGTCTGCTTCGCCTCCTCGTAGTCTGCCGCGTCACCCGGCAGCTTGGCGATCTCCTCCTCGACGATCCGGTCGATCAGCTCACGCGTGACCTGGTGGCCGGTGTCGGCGAGCGTCACGTCGTTGTGCAGCCATTGCCACACCTGCGACCGGGAGATCTCGGCAGTCGCGGCGTCCTCCATCAGGTTGAAGATGGCGACGGCGCCGAGCCCGCCGAGCCACGCCTTGAGGTATTGGATACCCACCGAGATGTTGCTCCGCAGGCCCGCCTCGGTGACGTCCCCGGGCGTGGCGGCGACGTCGAGCAGCTGCGCGGCGGTGACCTGCACCTCCTCGCGGGTGCGGTCGATCTGGTTCGGCTTGTCGCCGAGCACCGCGGTGAAGACCTCCGTGCAGAGCTCCACCATGCCGGGGTGGGCCACCCAGGACCCGTCGAACCCGTCGCTCGCCTCGCGGGTCTTGTCGTCGCGGACCTTCGCGAACGCCGCGGTGTTGACCGCCTCGTCGCGGCTCGGGATGAACGCGGCCATGCCGCCGATGGCGTGGGCGCCGCGGGTGTGGCAGGTCTTGACCAGCAGCTCGGTGTAGGCCCGCATGAACGGCACGGTCATGGTGACGGCGTTCCGGTCGGGCAGCATGAACTCCGTGCCGCGGGTCCGGAACGACTTGATCACCGAGAACATGAAGTCCCAGCGGCCCGCGTTCAGGCCGGAGCTGTGCTCCCGCAGCTCGTAGAGGATCTCCTCCATCTCGAACGCCGCGGGGTACGTCTCGATGAGCACGGTGGCGCGGATGGTGCCCTGCGGGATGCCGAGGAAGTCCTGGGCCAGCACGAACGCGTCGTTCCAGAGCCGCGCCTCCAGGTGTGACTCCATCTTGGGCAGGTAGAAGTACGGGCCCTGGCCCTTCTCGATCTGCCGCAGCCCCGCGGTGGCCAGGTAGAGCGCGAAGTCCACGAGGCTGCCCGACGCCGGCCGGCCATCCACCAGGATGTGCTTCTCGGGCAGGTGCCAGCCGCGCGGGCGCACGATGATCGTGGCCAGCTCCTCGTCGGGCTTCAGCGCGTAGTGCTTACCGTTCTCACTGGTGAAGTCGATGGTGCGGTTGATCGCGTCGAGCAGGTTGAGCTGCCCGCCGACGACCGCGCTCCACTGCGGCGTGTTCGCGTCCTCGTGGTCCGCGAGCCATGCCTTGGCGCCGGAGTTCAGCGCGTTGATGGTCATCTTCCGGTCCGTCGGGCCGGTGATCTCGCAGCGGCGGTCCTCGAGGCCGGGCGCCGACGGGGCGACGCGCCACGTCGGATCGTCGCGGATGTGCTTGGTCTCGGACAGGAAGTCCAGCGTGCCGCCCGCTGCGAGGCCCGCGACTCTCCGCCGCCGGGCCTCGAGGAGTTCGAGCCGCCGGTCGTCGAGCGCGCGGTGCAGGGCGACGATCAGCTCCAGCGCCTGTGGGGTGAGCACTTCCTCCGCCCGCGATCCGATGTCGCCGGTGATCGTGAGTCCGTCTGGAGTATCCACGTGTCTTCCCTCGCTCGAATGGTTCGGCGTCCGTTGCCGTTATTCCACGATACGGAAGCCAAATACTTCCTGGCGAAAACACTAGGTGCCCGACGGTGCCGGGTCAACGCGGCCCTCAGCTCTCGGGCAGCGCGGCGCTCAGCGCACGGCCCAACGCGGCACTCAGCTCCCGGACAACTCGGCCGCGACCTCACGGGCCACCTCGTGCAGCACCGGCACCGCGCGCTCCCCGAACTCGAACGACACGCGCGCCGCCGGGCCCGACACCGAGAGCGCCGTCGGCACCGGTGCACCGGGAACGACCACGGCAAAACAGCGCACGCCGATCTCCTGCTCACCGTCGTCCACGGCATACCCGCGCTCTCGCGCTTCCGCCGTCGCCGCGAGGAGCGTGTCGATATCGGTGATGGTCCGATCCGTGGCAGGCGCAAGGCCGGCCCGCGCCACGATGTCGCGCACCGTCGCGTCGGGAAGCTCGCCCAGGAGCGCCTTTCCGACGCCCGTGCTGTGCAGGTGCACCCGCCGCCCCACCTCGGTGAACATCCGCATCGAGTGCGACGACGCCGCCTGGGCCACGTACACGGCCATCTCCCCGTCGAGCATGGCGAGGTTCGCCGTCTCCCCGAGCTCGCGGGCGACCCGTGCCAGGTGGCGTCGTGCGCCCGACCCGAGCTGCCGGCCCGCTGCTTCGCCCAGGCGGATCATCCGCGCGCCGAGCGCATAGCGTCGTGTAGGGAGCCGCCGGGCATAGCCGCGGGCGACCAGAGTGCGCATCAGCCGGTGGATGGTCGGCAGCGGCAGCCCCGACTGCTCGGAGAGCTCACTCAAACCGGCATCACCACCGAGCTCTGCCAGAATCTCGAGCAGATCGAGCGCCCGCTCGACCGACTGCACGCCAGGTTCAGCCACATCAACCTCCCGTCGGACGCCGGACATACCGGCTCACGGAAGAAGCATTCCACAGAGCGGAACCGCCGGGTGTCTCGAGAGGCTCGGGTCCGGAAATGCAGCAAGGGGATGGGATGACCCGACCAGTACTGGTCAGGATCATCCCATCCCCTTGCAGGAATGGTTGTCCGGCGGCGTCCTACTCTCCCACCCCGTCTCCAGGGCAGTACCATCGGCGCTGTAGGGCTGAGCTTCCGGGTTCGGAATGGGAC
>NZ_JBHUUX010000122.1:0-6295 GCF_042670845.1 Promicromonospora sp. NPDC057138
CTCCCAGGGGTCACCAGGGAGAGCCGGACAGGCGCTCTACTTCGCGGATCCCGCGCTCTACTTCGCGGATCCCTCGGGCTCAGCCGGCCGGCGGGGCCGGGGGCACCGGCGGCGGGGGCGGCGTCGCGCCACCCTCAGGGCGCTGCCCGCGCTCGCGGGTCGGGTCGAACGGCTCGCCCGACCGGGTGCCGGCGCTCGTCGCGTCGGCCACGGCGGCCTCGGCCTGGCGCTGCGCCTCGGCGAGGGCCTCGCCCGGGTCCTGCAGCAGCGGCCTGTCGAGGACCGCGGTCCGGGGTCCGCCCGACGGCTCGTCGCCATCCGGCGGCGTCGGGATGCCCGGAGTGCCGGGCGCCCCGCCGAAGCCCTTGGCGATGCTGCCCAGCGCTGCGGTGAACTCGGTGGGGATGACCCACGTCGTGTTCGACGTGCCCTCCGCGATCTTCGGCAGCATCTGCAGGTACTGGTAGGCCAGCAGCTTGGAGTCGGCGTCACCGCGGTGGATGGCCTCGAAGACCTGGAGGATCGCGCGGGACTCACCCTCGGCGCGGAGGATCTGGGACTGCGCGGCACCCTCGGCCGTCAGGATCGCGGACTGCTTCTCACCCTCGGCGGTCAGGATCGCCGACTGCTTGATGCCCTCTGCGGTGAGGATCGCGGCACGGCGGTCCCGCTCGGCGCGCATCTGCTGCTCCATCGCGCCCTGGATCGAGGGCGGCGGCTCGATCGACTTGAGCTCGACACGGTTGACGCGGATGCCCCAGCGCCCGGTCGCCTCGTCGAGCACGCCGCGGAGCTGGCCGTTGATCTGGTCACGGCTGGTGAGCGTCTGCTCCAGGTCCATCGAGCCGATGACGTTACGCAGCGTCGTGACGGTGAGCTGCTCGATCGCCGTGATGTAGTTCGCGATCTCGTAGACCGCGGACTTCGCGTCCGTCACCTGGAAGTAGATGACGGTGTCGATCTCGACCACCAGGTTGTCGCTGGTGATCACCGGCTGGGGCGGGAACGACACGACCTGCTCACGCAGGTCCACGCCGGCGCGGACTCGGTCGACGAACGGCACCAGCACGTGCAGGCCGGGGTCGAGCGTCTTCGAGTACCGGCCCAGGCGCTCGACCACGAGCGCAACTGACTGCGGAACGATCCGCACGGCACGGATCACCGCGACGATGCCGACGATCACGACCAGGGCAATGATCAGATAGAGCAGGACTTGCCCGAATGACTCCACGACGTCTCCTTACGCGGGCACCTTGGGGCCCGCACGGACGGATTTCACGCTTCTGACTTGAACAGCACGCTTCTGTCTGGGCTTGGCCGGACTGCATCACGCTGGAACTACCTCACGAGGAGCGCCCAGGCGCCAGGCGGCTACACCGGCTCGACGGCAGGCTCGACAACAGCGGTCGCGCCGTCGATCTGGACCACACGAACGCTAGTGCCGGCGGGCAGCAGAGGCGAGCCGGGTACGGCTCGCGCGCTCCACACCTCGCCGCTGAGCTTGATCAGCCCCGACGCCGTGCTGACCTCCTGGACCACCGACGCAGTGCGCCCTACGTTCGCCTCGGCGTTGGTGGGCGCCTTCGGCGTGCTGTTGCGCAGGTGGCGGATCAGCGTGGGCCGAAGCGTCACGAGCAGCACCACCGACGCCACGACGAAGACGATGGCCTGGACCCACAGCGGAGTCCCTGCCCCGTTCGCGACGGCCGCGGCCAGCGCGCCGCCCGCAAACATGATGAAGACGAAGTCCAACGACAAGAGCTCGATCAACGCGAATATCAGCGCCGCGCCTGCCCACCACAACCACGCCATGGGTTGCTCCCTCCGAGCGTCCATTCCGGCTGGCGACCGGTCGCCGACAGACCTTCTCCGCCGGCGGGTCCTCGCGGTGAATCTACCGCCACCTCGGACCTTTGCCCGGACTTTACCAAGGTCCACTGACACAGTGGTAGCGAAAACGACGTTTCAACTTGATTTCTTTATCGCGCTGACTATTTCAAGTTCGACGCCGCCCGCGAGGCCCCGATAACGGGGTCAGCGGGCCGCGCGCGCGAGCCAGCGCCCGCCGCCGTGGGCCACGATCAGCGGCAGCCCGAACGCCGCCGAGAGGTTGTCCGCGGTGAGGACCTCCTCGATCGGCCCGGCGGCCTGGATGCCGGCCTTCTTCATGAGCAGCAGGTGCGTGAAACCCGGCGGGATCTCCTCGACGTGGTGGGTCACGTGCACCAGCACGGGCGAGGCGGGGTCGTTCGCGAGCTCGGACAGCGCGCCGACCAGCTCCTCGCGGCCGCCCAGGTCGAGGCCCGCGCCGGGCTCGTCGAGCAGCAGGAGCTCCGGGTCGGTCATGAGCGCGCGGGCGATCTGCACGCGCTTGCGCTCGCCCTCCGAGAGGGTGCCGTAGGTGCGGTCGGCGAGGTGGTCGACGTCGAACGCGGCCAGCAGGTCCTTGGCGCGCTGCTCGTCGAGCTCGTCGTAGCTCTCGTGCCAGCGGCCCGTCACGCCGTAGGCGGCGGTCAGCACGACGTCGCGCACGGACTCCGCCGTCGGCAGCCGCTCGGCGAGCGCCGCGCTCGAGATCCCGATGCGCGGGCGCAGCTCGAACACGTCGACCTTGCCGAGGGACGAGTCGAGGATCGTGGCCGTCCCCGACGTCGGGTGGAGGCGCGCAGCGACAATCTGGAGGAGAGTTGTCTTGCCCGCGCCGTTCGGCCCGAGAACGATCCAGCGTTCTCCCTCGTTCACCTGCCAGTCCACGGAATCGAGGATCGTCGAGGTGCCGCGACGGACGGTGACGCCCGCGAGTTGGAGAACCGAGCTCATGACCACCGACCCTACCTGAGGAGGAGTCATTTACAGTTCTGCGGTGGACACCGATCAGGCCCTCCCCCGGAGCGTGCTGCTCGCCCTGTGGCTGCAGGGCGTAGGCGACACCTCGGACGCCGTGAAGTCCGTGGTGGGCGACGACGAGCCGCACACCGTGGAGGGGCTACCCGGCTTTGCCGACGGCACCGACCTCGACACCCTCTTCACCGCCTGGACGACGGGGCCGCGCGAGGTCTGCGCGCTGCTGCCCGCAGCCGGCGATGCGGCGGGCGTGCCGGCGGTCGCCAACCTGGAGGCCACCGAGGCCGGCGAGTGCGTGGTGATCACGACGCCTGGCGGGAGCTGGGCCGCGGTCCCCCGGGTCCAGGCGTTCGGCAGCCACATCGAGCCCGGGCACATGGTGACGTGGCACGTGCTGGAGGTCCCCGCGTGGACGACCCTGCTGCACGGCGCCATCGGCTCGATCTCGGACGCCGAGCGTGAGCTGCGCACGAGCCTGATGACCGCGACGGACGCCCTGGACCAGCTCGACGTCGCCCGCTGGCGCGACGACGCCGCCGACGCCATCGAGCGGATCCGGTCCGCCACCACGTCGTCGTGGCCGGTGCCGCACCTGGACGGCCGGCGCGCCCGCGTGCTCGACCTCGCCAGCCGTCTGCGCGCGATCGTCGCCCTCGGCACGGTGGACGACGGCGGCGCCGTGAACGTCTTCCAGGTCGACCAGCGCTCCACGGCGCTGCGCGAGGTGGACCGCACGGCCCGCCACGCGATGAGCGCCGCGACCTACGGCCAGGTCGCCTGACCCTGTGCGAGCACCTGGCGGTAGACCTCCATCGTGCGGTCGCCGATCGCCGACCAGGTGAAGTGCTCCTCGGCCCGAGCGCGGCCCGCCGCCCCCATCGCCGCGGCGCCCTCCGGGTCGGTGGCCACGCGGGTGAGCGCCGCCGCGAGGTCGGCGACGAATCGGTCGGGGTCGAGCGGCGTGCCGGTGCCGTCGTCGGCCTGCTCGAGGGGGACCAGGAGGCCGGTGACGCCGTCGTCGACCACCTCGGGGATGCCGCCGGTGGCCGTGCCGACCACGGGCAGGCCCACGGCCATGGCCTCCAGGTTCACGATGCCGAGCGGCTCGTACACGCTCGGGCACACGAAGACCGTGCACGCCGCCAGGACGGCGATCAGGTCGGGCCGCGGGAGCATCTCCTCGATCCAGACGACGCCGGTGCGAGACTCGCGCAGACGTTCGACCAGGCCCACGACCTCGGCCATGATCGCCGGCGTGTCGGGCGCGCCCGCACACAGCACGAGCTGCACCTCGGGCGGCAGCTCGGCGGCCGCGCGCAGCAGGTACGGCAGGCCCTTCTGCCGGGTGATCCGGCCGACGAACACGACGGCCGGGCGGTTCGGGTCGATCCCGTAGCGGCGCACGGTCACCGCGGCGCTGGCCTGGGCCGCGGCGTCGTCCGCTGCGGGGCGGCGCCAGCCCGACAGGTCGATGCCGTTGTGCACAACGTGCACCCGCTCCGGGTCGAGCTCCGGGTAGACGCGCAGGATGTCGGCGCGCATGCCCGCGGAGACGGCGATGACGCCGGCCGCGCCCAGGTAGGCGGTGCGCTCGGCCCAGGAGGAGAGCGCGTAGCCGCCGCCGAGCTGCTCGGCCTTCCACGGACGCAGCGGCTCCAGGGAGTGCGCGGTGACCACGTGCGGCACGCCGTACAGCAGCCCGCCCAGGTGGCCGGCCATGTTGGCGTACCAGGTGTGGGAGTGGACCAGGTCGGCGCCCGCGACGTCGTCGGCCATGACGAGGTCCGTGCCCAGGGTGGCCAGGGCGGGGTTCGCGGCCGCGAGCGCGTTCGGGGTCTCGTAGCCGGTGACGCCGGACGCCTCGGTCGCGGCGTCGCGCGGGCCGTCGAAGCAGCGCACCCGCACCTCGGCGTGCTGTCCCAGGACGGCGGCCAGCTCGGCCACGTGCACCCCGGCGCCCCCGTACACGTGCGGCGGGAACTCGCGGGTGAGCAGGTCCACGCGGAGCGGAGGGGTGGATTCTGGGCGGGGTACGGCTGCGGCGTCGGACACAGGCCAAAGGTAGCGCGCGGGATGTCACAGCGCGCCACCTGCGGAGCGGGCCGAAAAGCCCTAATCTCGGCGTATGGCTTCCGCCCCCCGCGTCCTCGCGATCGTTCTCGCCGGCGGCGAGGGAAAGCGGCTGATGCCGCTGACCGCCGCCCGCGCCAAGCCCGCAGTGCCCTTCGGCGGCATCTACCGCTTGGTGGACTTCGCCCTGTCCAACATCGTCAACTCGCGTTACCTGCACGTCGTCGTGCTGACGCAGTACAAGTCCCACTCGCTGGACCGCCACATCTCCAAGACCTGGCGCATGTCGCCGCTGCTGGGGAACTTCGTGGCGCCCGTGCCGGCGCAGCAGCGCGTCGGCAAGCACTGGTATCTCGGCAGCGCCGACGCGATCTACCAGTGCCTCAACATCATCGACGACGAGCGTCCCGACATCGTGGTCGTGGTCGGCGCCGACCACGTCTACCGCATGGACTTCTCGCAGATGGTCGACGCGCACATCGAGTCGGGCGCTCGGGCCTCGGTCGCCGCGATCCGGCAGCCGATCGGCATGGCCGACCAGTTCGGCGTCATCGACGTCGACCCCGCCGACCCCACCAAGATCCGGGAGTTCCTGGAGAAGCCGAGCGACCCCACGGGGCTGCCCGACTCCCCCGGCGAGATCCTCGCCTCCATGGGCAACTACGTGTTCGACGCCGACGCGCTGGTCGAGGCCGTCACGAAGGACGCCGCCAACCCCGACTCCCGGCACGACATGGGCGGCGACATCATCCCCGCGTTCGTGGCCGACGGCGAGGCCGGCGTCTACGACTTCATCCGCAACGACGTGCCGGGCTCCACCGAGCGCGACCGGGGCTACTGGCGCGACGTCGGGACCATCGACTCCTACTACGACGCGCACACCGACCTCATCGCGGTGCACCCCATCTTCAACCTCTACAACTACGACTGGCCGCTGTACACGGGCTACACGGGGCTGCCGCCGGCGAAGTTCGTGCACGCCGGGCCGGGGCGGATGGGGCACGCGGCGGAGTCCATCGTGTCGCCGGGCGTGCTCATCTCCGGGGCGCAGGCCGCCGGGTCTGTCCTGTCCCCCGGGGTGCACCTGCACTCGTGGTCGAACGTGTCGAACTCCGTGCTGATGGACGACGTCCAGGTGCACCGGTACGCGCACGTCCACCGGGCGATCGTCGACAAGAACGTGGTGGTCAACGAGCGGGCCCGCATCGGCGTCGACCACGACGAGGACCGGGCACGCGGCTTCACGGTCACGGAGAGCGGCCTGACGGTGGTCCCCAAGGGCACGATCGTCAACTGACGCCGGGTCGCCGGCGCCGCGGACGGCGGCCACCGTCCGCGGCGTCGAACGTAGGAGTAGTCGCACTCTGAGCGCTCAGAGTGT
>NZ_JBHUUX010000123.1:0-6256 GCF_042670845.1 Promicromonospora sp. NPDC057138
GCAGAACGTCAGGAGATCGGTAGCTCGAGCTACCGATCTCCTGACGTTCTGCCGATCACCGTAGCGCGGCTGCGGCTAGATCCGGCCCGCGTTGAGGCGGTGCTGGAGGGCCATGACCGCACTGGAATCCCGGGAGATGACGCCGTCGACCGGCGTGCCGAGGTAGCGCTGGAGGGCGCGGATGGTCTGCGGGCCGATCTTGCCGTCCCTCTCGTCCGAGGCCATCCCGATCGTGCGCTGCAGGGCCGCGATCATCCGGGAGCCGTCGGCGTTGGTGACCCACTGCCAGCCCGTCGTCAGGCCGGGGTTGCTGTCCCGCCAGGCCACGCTCTGCGAGGAGACGACGCCGTCGACGGTGGTGCCGAGCTCCTGCTGGACGCGGCGGGTCGTGGACGAGCCCCAGAACCCGTCCACGACGAGACCGCCTGGCTCCCCCGGGCTGGGCGGGGTCGTCCCTGAGCCGGCGCGGATGTCGTCGAGTCGCGCGTAGAGGTTCCGGCCGGGGCAGGCGGTCTGCGAGACGTCGCGGTGCCCGTACAGCGGCGCGCCCTGGGTCCACCAGCGCTGCTTGCCCTCGCGGTAGATGGCGGCGGCCGTCGAGATCTGCGCGGCGGTGGGCTGGTTCGTCTCGTAGTTGCCGGCGAAGCAGATCGAGCGCGACGTGCTGTTGCGCCCGCCGGTGTGCGTGCCGCGGCGGTTCCAGCTCACGCCCTGGTAGGCGCGACCGGACGGGAAGATGACCACGTTGTACGAGATGCCGGTGCCGAACCGCGACTGGCCCACGCTCTCCAGCGCCCGCATCTGCTCGGCCTCGGCGGCGATGCTCGCGTCCGGGGAGAGCTGCGCGGTGACGCTGTGGTGCACGAACACCTCGACGGCGAGGCCGGTCAGCGTCAGGTCGCCGTCCTGGTACCGGGCGCCCCACGACTCGCGCGAGGCGATGCTCAGCGCGGCCTGGGGCGTGGCGGTCGGCGCGGGGTCGTCGGCCGTCGGTTCGGGTGCGGCGTAGGGCGTTGCGGTCGGCCCGACCTCCGTCGGCGTCTCGCCGCCTACGTCGCCACCGGTGGGGGCGCTTGCCTCGCCCGCGGGCTCGTCGTCGTTACCGAGCACCTCCAGCACAATCCCCTCGTCGTCCTTGATCTCGTAGACCTCAGCCACGATGCCCCCAGGTTTCGTAGATATGTCCCACATGTCTACCATCGAGCGGACGAGCGGGGCGACCCCTTTGGCGGTCGCGTTTGGCGGTCGCGCTTGTAGTGTTGCGGGCGTGATCAGCATCGACGCCGACTCCCCCGTCCCGCCGTTCGAGCAGGTCCGCACCACGCTCGCCCAGCAGATGGCGGACCGGACGCTGCCCGTCGGCACCCGCCTGCCGACGGTGCGGGCGCTGGCCGCGGACCTCGGCATCGCGGTCAACACCGTGGCGCGCGCGTACCGCGAGCTCGAGGCGGCGGGGCTGGTCGAGACGCGCGGCCGGGCCGGCACCTTCGTGAGCGCGGCCGGCGACCAGCGCCTCTCCCTCGCCCAGAACGCGGCGTCGCAGTACGCGCAGACGGTCCGCGCGCTCGGCATCGGCCGGACCGAGGCGCTGGAGATCGTCTCGGCGGCGCTGCGGTCGCGCGGATGACGACCGGGCCCGTCAGGACGGCCGAGCCGGTGCTGCGGCGCGCGCACGACGCCGACGCCGCGGCCCTCGCCGACGTCTGGCTACGGTCCTTCGCCGCGGCCCTGCCGGCGGTGCGCCGCGCCCACTCCGACGACGCGGTGCGCGCCTGGTTCGCCGCCGTCGCGGTGCCGCGCTGCGAGACCTGGGCCGCCGTCGCCGACGACGTCGTGATCGGGCTGATGGTGCTGGACGGCGACGAGCTCGAACAGCTCTACCTCGACCCCGACCGGCGCGGCCATGGCCTCGGCGACCGGTTCGTCGACCTGGCCAAACAGCTCCGGCCGGACGGGCTGAGCCTGCGGACGTTCCAGGTCAACGCCGGGGCGCGGCGGTTCTACGAGCGGCACGGCTTCGTCGCCGTCGAGCACGGCGACGGGTCGCGCAACGAGGAGCGCGAGCCGGACGTCCGCTACGTCTGGCGGCCCGCGGAGGGGACGCCGGGCTCGCCGTAGGTGTCACGCCCCCGGCCGGCGTCGGCCGGAGCCCGTGCCGTAGATGCGGTCAGCCGAGCACGCGCACCGGGCTGCCCGCCGCCCAGGCGGCGATGTCCTCGACGGCCTGCGCGAAGAACGTGGCGTACGTGTCCTCGGTGACGTAGCCGAGGTGCGGCGTCAGGACGGTCCGCGGGGCCGAGCGCAGCGGGTGGCCGGCGGGCAGGGGCTCGACGTCGTACACGTCCAGGCCCGCGCCGCCGATGCGACCCGCGTGCAGGGCCTCCAGCAGCGCGCCGGTGTCGACGAGCGGGCCGCGCGAGGTGTTCACCAGGAACGCCGTCGGCCGCATGAGCGCGAGGTCGTCCCGGCCGACGATCCCGACGCTGCGCGCGCTCAGCTTGTAGTGCACCGTGACGACGTCGGAGGTGGCGAACAGCTCCTCCTTCGGCACGGCACGGACGCCCGCCTCGGCGGCGGCCGCCGGGTCCAGGTTCGCGCTCCAGGCGACGACGTCCATGCCGAACGCCGCGCCGATCCGCGCGACCCGCGCGCCGATCCGCCCCAGGCCCACGACCCCGAGGGTGCGCCCGGCCAGGTCCGTCCCGATCGTGTGCTGCCAGCCGCCCGCGCGCAGGCGCGCGTCCTCCTGGGGCACGTGCCGCGCCACGGCCAGGATGAGCGCCCAGGTCAGCTCCGGCGTGGCCGACGACGGCGAGTCCGTCCCGCACACCACGACACCCCGGGCGCGGGCCGCATCCAGGTCGATCGACGCGTTCGCCCGGCCGGTCGTCACGAGGAGCCGCAGGTCGGGCAGCAGGTCGAGGACCTCGGCGGTGAACGGCGTCCGCTCGCGCATGGCGACGACGACGTCGCACCCGGCGAGCGCCGCCGCGAGCGCCGTGGGGTCGGCGATGTGCTCGGCGTGGAAGCGGACGTCGGCCCCGAGGCCGTCCCAGTCGGCGAAGCGGTGGGCGGCGTGCTGGTAGTCGTCGAGGACGGCGATGCGCATGGGCGTCAGCCTAAGCGTGGCCGTCGGGCTGGCCCGGCCGGGCAGAACACTCGCCTCTGCCCGAACCCGCACCGCACTGTTACGCTATTCCATGGAACTCTGGAATAGCGGGAGTCGCAATGTCCAAGGCTGATCTCTTCGAGTCCCTCGCCCGCACGGGCAAGGCGCTCGCCAGCGGCAAGCGCCTCGAGCTGCTGGAGCTGCTGGCCCAGGGCGAGCGGCCGGTGCAGCAGCTCGCGACGGTGGCCGGCCTGAACCTGACCACCACGTCGGCGCACCTGCAGCTCCTGCGGGACGCCGGCCTGGTCGCCTCCCGGCGCGAGGGCACGCGGGTGCTGTACCGGCTGGCCGGGCCCGACGTGGCCGAGCTGGTCACCGTCATGTTCCGGGTGGCCGAACGGCACCGCCCCGAGGTCTCCGCGGCGGCGGCCGGACTGACGTCGCTGCCGGACGGCGTCCGCGCCATCGACCGCACCGAGCTCCTGGAGCGGTCGCACCAGGGTGAGCTGCTCGTGCTGGACGTGCGCCCGAGCGAGGAGTACGCCGCCGGGCACCTGCCCGGCGCCGTCTCGATCCCGTTCGACGAGCTCGCCGGGCGGCTCGAAGAGATCCCCGCCGGCGCCGAGGTCGCCGCCTACTGCCGAGGCCGCTACTGCGTGCTGTCCTACGACGCCGTGCACCTCCTGGCCGAGCGCGGTTACACGACGCACCTGGTCGCCGACGGCGTGACCGAGTTCCTCGCCCACGACGTCGCCCTGACCACCAGTCCCGCCCCGGCCGGGGGCTCACCGTGACCGACGCCGCGGCCTCCGCCGCGATCCCCGCACCTCGGTCCGCCGCGATCCCCGCGGACGGCGTCCCGCCGGAGCAGCGCAAGGTTCTCACCGCCCTGGTCCTGGCCCAGGTCTTCAGCGGTGCCGGCCTCGCGGCCGGGATCACGGTCGGGGCGCTCTTGGCGCAGGACATGCTCGGCACGGCCGGGCTCGCGGGGCTGCCCAGCGCCCTGTTCACCATCGGCTCGGCCGCTGCGGCCGTCGTCGTGGGACGGCTGTCGCAGCGGTCCGGACGGCGGGCCGGCCTGGCCGTCGGCTACGCGGTCGGCGCCGCCGGCGCGCTCGGGGTCGTCCTGGCCGCCGTCGCCGACTCCGTCCCCCTGCTGTTCATCGCGCTGTTCGTGTACGGGGCGGGTACCGCGACCAACCTCCAGGCCCGCTACGCCGGGGCCGACCTGGCCCCGCCGCACCGCAAGGCCCGCGCCGTGTCGACCGTGCTGGTCGCGACGACGCTGGGCGCGGTCGCCGGGCCGAACCTCGTCACCGTGACCGGGTCCGTTGCGGCGGCCTGGGGCATCCCGCGCCTGGCCGGCCCGTTCGGGCTGGCCGCCCTGGCCTACGGCGCCGCCGCGCTCGTGCTGGTCCTGCTGCTGCGCCCCGACCCCCTCCTGCTCGCCCGTCGGCTCGGCGCGGCCGACGAGCAGGTGGCCGCGGCCGGCACCCCCGCGGGCCTCCCGGCGCCACCCGCCGCCGGCCTGCCCGCGGGGGTGCGGGTCGGCGCCGCTGTCATGGTCGTCACCCAGGCGGTCATGGTCGCCGTCATGACGATGACGCCCGTCCACCTGCAGCATCACGGCCACGGGACCGCCGCGATCGGCGTCGTCATCGCCGTGCACGTCGCGGCGATGTACCTGCCCTCGCCCCTGTCCGGCTGGCTCGTGGACAGGAACGGGCCGCGCGTGGTGAGCGCGCTGGCCGCTCTCACGCTGCTCGGTGCCGGCCTCGTCGCGGGCCTCGCGCCGGCCGGGGCGGTCTGGGCGCTGGCCCTCGGGCTGGCTCTGCTCGGGCTCGGCTGGAGCCTCGGGCTGGTGGCCGGGACCACGCTCCTGAGCCGCGACCTGCCGCTGCGCAGCCGCGCCCGCGTGCAGGGCAACGTCGACGTCCTGGTCGCGATCGCGGGGGCGGGCGGCGGTGCGCTGTCCGGCGTCGTCGTCGCCGGCGCCTCCTACACGACGCTCGCGCTCGGCGGCGGCGTACTGGCCCTGTGCCTCCTGCCCCTGGTCCTCGGGCGGCGCGGGCACTGACCTGCTCCGCGGCCGGGCGGCTGCACGGCCCGCCGACCGACGAGCAGCGCCGACCTGTCGATTCGTGTGCCGCCCCTTCGTCGTGGTGGTAGGCGCCCGGCCGATGACATTCGGCGCGGCCGGGCGTCAGTACCCGAGAAGGGCTGTCGACCCACCGAGGAGAAGTCATGACCACGACGCACGAGGGCCACACCGACCACACAGACCGGACCGGTGCTGCCGCCGTCCCGCCCGTCGTCGACCGGGCGGCCTGGCAGGCCGCCCGCGACGAGCTGCTGGTCCGGGAGAAGGCGCACACCCACGAGGGTGACGCGATAGCGGCAGCCCGACGGCGGCTGCCGATGACCGAGGTCGACGCGGGCGCCACCGTCGTCGGGCCGGACGGGCCCACGACGCTGCTGGACCTGTTCGAGGGCCGCGAGGAGCTGATCGTCTACAAGCACATGTGGCACCTGGGCCAGCCGTTCGAGAACCAGTGCGAGGGCTGCACCCTGACCTACTGGGCGGCGCACAACCCGGCGTACCTGACGGCGCGCGGCGTCTCGTTCGCGGTGTTCGCGAAGGCGCCCTACGCGGAGCTCGCGCCGTTCGTCGAGTTCATGGGCTACCCCCAGCACTGGTATTCGGTGTTCGACGTCGACGACGACGTCGTCAGCGGCGACGACTTCGGCACCTGGATGTGCTTCCTGCGTGCACGCGACCGGGTGTTCCTCACCAACAGCGTCACCGGCCGCGGCGCGGAGGCCACCATGCCCGCGCTCTCCCTGCTCGACATGACGGCGCGCGGCCGCCTGGAGGCCTGGCAGGACAGCCCCGAGGGCTGGCCGGAGGGCAAGGTGCCGGGCTGGTTCTGGCGGGCCGGCGAGGACGGCGTGGGCAACAGCTGGACCGGCGGTCGCCCGGCGATCCAGTGGACCCGCCCGGGCGCGACGCCGGTGGCCCCGGGCGAGCACCACCACCACTGACCCGGTCTCGCACGCCGGGGCCGGGCCGCCGCCGGCCGGTCAGCACCCGGCTGGTCCCTGACGTCGTGATCGGTCGCTTGCTTCGAGATCGGTCAATTAATGGAC
>NZ_JBHUUX010000124.1:0-5493 GCF_042670845.1 Promicromonospora sp. NPDC057138
CGACAGGCTCGACCACCGGTGGTCGAGCCTGTCGAGACCGGACAGGCGCTCTACTTCGCGGAGAGTGTCCGGGAGGAGGGTCAGACCTCCGGGGTCCAGAGGTCCTCGCCGTTCGGGGGCGTGCCGACCGCGCCGACGGAGACCGGCACGGCCTCCGGCACGTCGCCCAGCGCACGCTGCGAGACCGCGCCCGAGGAGAAATTGGCGTGGCACTCCGGGCAGTACCAGTCCGGCGTCGGCACCGGGGTGTCGAAGCCGCCGTACACGACGTCCGGCTCCAGCTTCATGTTGTCGTGGATCGCCTGGCCCCACACGATGCGCTTGGTCGCGCCGCGCTGGCCGCACGACGGGCACGCGGGGCGCATCTGCGCGCGCTGCGACAGCACCGCGTGGGGGTGCAGCAGCGCGTGGCAGGGCTCGCACAGCAGGAAGGTCTGCTCGATCAGCTCCGCGAGGGGGCGCTCACCGGTCTGGCCGGTGTGGGCGCCGTCGTCGTGCGGGTGCAGCTGCATGACGTCGACGAACCGCTCGCACGAGGCGCAGCGCTCCTCGCGGCGCAGGTCGGCGCCCGCCACCTGCTTGTGCCCCAGCAGGCGCAGGACGTGCAGGTTGGGCGACAGCTCGTCGGTCTCGCAGTTGCCGGCGTCGAGCGTGCCGGTGGCGCCGTGCTTGTACTGGTGCGCGATGCCGTCGAGCACCAGGCGGGCGTGCTCCTGCGGCAGCCAGCCGGACGACCGGGCGTACGCCGCGGCACCGTTGAAGAGGTCGTCCCAGACCACGGGCTTGTCCGGGCCGAACACCTCGTCGCTGACCCAGTCCTCGCCCTGGCTGGTACCCATGAGCTCGACCGCGGCGACGATGCCAGGCTCGGAGCCCACGACGGTGACGACGACGTCACCGCGCTGCGGGCCGTCGGCGCCGCCCGGGAGGCGGTGCTCGTGGCTGCGGCTCGCGATGGCGACCGCCTCGCCCAGCCAGTCCTCGGACCAGTTGAGGTAGACGGACGGAACGAGCCACGCCGGGAGGGACGATACGTTCGGAAGCATGTCGGGTTCGCTGGTCACGCGGGGAGAATAGCGCAGCCCGGTGACACGGATATAACGGGCCCGGTGAGTGGAGTTCGAGTCAGGTCCGGATCATCGGCAAACTGTCAGGTGATCGGTCGCTCGTCGTGCCGATCACCTGACATCATGCCGATCACTCAGGGATTTTTCCCGTACCCAACCACTCAGGTCCTGCGGTACTCCCAGGGGCTGTCCAGGGGGCGCAGGGTCTCCCAGTCCGACGCCCGCCCGATCGCCGCCGCCAGCACGCCCGCGATGGTCGCAGCGTTGTGCAGCCGGCCCGCGAGCGCGAGCGCGGCGGCCTCCTCCAGCGGTACCGGGACCACCACCATGTCGGCCTCCTCGGCCTCGCGGGTGTGCCGCTCGCCGTCGGGCACCGGGGTGAGGTCGCGTGCCAGGTAGACGCGGATGGCCTCGTTGCTGCCGCCCGGGGTGGGCAGCAGGTCGAGGAGCACGTGCCAGGTGGCGGCGGTCATGTCCGCCTCCTCGGCCAGCTCGCGGGCCGCCGCGACGTGCGGGTCCTCGCCGTCGAGATCGAGCAGGCCGGCGGGCGCCTCCCAGAGGAAGGCGCCGACCGGGTGCCGGTACTGGCGCAGGAGGAGGACGTCGCCGTCGTCGTTCAGCGCGACGACGACCACCGCGCCCGGGTGGTCGACGTACTCGCGGCGGACTATGCCGCCGGTCTCGCCCAGGTCGACCTCGTCGGAGACCATGTCGACGACGAACCCCTGGAACGGGACGTCGAGGCGCCGCGCGGGCCGCGGGTCGATGACGTCGGTGACCTCGTCTGTACTCATGCTCGGACCTCTCCGTGCGAGCCCGCGATCAAGCCGCAGCTCATGAGGACTGCTTCTCGAGAGCCGCCGCGATGAGGCCGGCGAACAGCGGGTGCGCACGCGTGGGGCGCGACTTGAACTCGGGGTGCGCCTGCGTGGACACGTAGTACGGGTGCATGTCGGCCCGGAGCTCGACGAACTCCACGAGCGACGAGTCGGGCGACGTGCCGGAGATCAGCAGGCCCGCCTCCTCCAGCTCCCCGCGGTAGGCGTTGTTCACCTCGTAGCGGTGCCGGTGCCGCTCGGAGACCCGCTCGCTGCCGTACGCCTTGGCCACCACGGAGCCGGCGGTGAGCTGCGCCTGGTAGGAGCCCAGGCGCATGGTGCCGCCCATGTCGCCCTCGCCCTCCACGATCGCCTTCTGCTCGGCCATGGTCGCCACGACCGGGTGGCTGCTGGTCGGGTGGAACTCGGTGGACGACGCGTCCGCCCAGCCCAGCACGTTGCGCGCGTACTCGATGACCATCGACTGCAGGCCCAGGCAGATGCCGAGGGTCGGCACGAGGTTCTCGCGCGCCCAGCGCAGCGCCCCGACCTTGCCATCGATGCCGCGCACGCCGAAGCCCCCCGGCACCAGCACGGCGTCGACGCCCTCGAGCGAGGCCTGGGCGCCTTCCGGCGTCTGGCAGTCGTCGGCCGCGACCCAGCGGATGCCGACCTTCGCGTCGTTCGCGAAGCCGCCGGCCCGCAGCGCCTCCGTCACGGACAGGTAGGCGTCCGGCAGGTCGATGTACTTGCCGACCAGCGCGACCTCGACGTTGTGCTCGGGCTCGTGCACGCGCTCCAGGAGGCGGCTCCAGCCGTCCCAGTCGACGTCGTGGAACGGCATGCCCAGGCGGCGCACCACGTAGGCGTCCAGGCCCTCGGCGTGGATGACGCGCGGGATGTCGTAGATCGACGGGGCGTCGGCGCAGTTGATGACTGCCTCGTTGTCGACGTCGCACATCAGCGCGATCTTGTTCTTGATGCTCTCCGGCACCACGCGGTCGGAGCGCAGCACTATCGCGTCCGGCTGGATACCGACGGTGCGCAGCGCGGCGACGGAGTGCTGCGTCGGCTTGGTCTTCAGCTCGCCCGACGGGCCGATGTACGGCACGAGCGAGACGTGCAGGAAGAACACGTTGTCGCGACCCAGCTCGTGCCGCACCTGGCGCGCGGACTCGAGGAAGGGCTGCGACTCGATGTCGCCGACGGTGCCGCCGATCTCGGTGATGATCACGTCGACGTCCTCGGAGGCCTGCTCGCGCATCCGGAACTTGATCTCGTCGGTGATGTGCGGGATGACCTGCACGGTGTCGCCCAGGTACTCGCCGCGGCGCTCCTTCGCGATGACGCGGGAGTACACCTGGCCGGTCGTCACGTTGGACGACGCCGGGAGCTCGATGTCGAGGAAGCGCTCGTAGTGCCCGATGTCCAGGTCGGTCTCGGCGCCGTCCTCCGTGACGAAGACCTCACCGTGCTGGAACGGGTTCATGGTGCCGGGATCCACGTTGAGGTAGGGATCCAGCTTCTGCATGGTGACGCTGAGGCCACGCGATCGGAGCAGGCGGCCGAGCGAGGACGCCGTCAGCCCCTTGCCGAGAGAGGACGCCACACCACCGGTGACGAAGATGTGCTTGGTCGGCGTCGAGGCGCCGGACCGATGACGGGACTGGAGACTGCTTCGGTGTTCGACCACGGAACTCCATCCTATCCGAGGTACAGCGTGCTGGTGTCGTCACCGCCAGTACAGCTGCTCGTCACTCGGCGTTTGTCGGTTTGGTACGGATCGAGTCTCCACCCGTCGCGCCGATAACGCTCGCCTAATCACCCGTTCCTGGAGAACTTCCTCCGCAAATTTCCGAGCCGCGGCCCGACGGCGGAGCGCAGATCGCGATCGAGCAGGACGGCGATCAGGAGCGTGACCGCCGCGGCCAGCAATCCCACGGCCAGCCCGAGGCCGAGAGCGGTGGCGAACTCGACGCCGTCGAACGGCACCTCGCGCAGCGGCGCGTCGGCGAACAAACCGAACGAGCGGCTCCGCGGCGCGACCCACACGGGCACCAGCCACCCGACGGCGGCCCCCATGGCCGCGGCCACCACGAGCACCGCGAGCGCCCGCCAGACGCCGCCCAGCGCGGCCGGGCCCAGGTGCCTGCGGACCGCCAGGAGCAGGCCGAGCCCGGCCACGACCATGCCCGCCGTGCCGACTGCCCCCAGGACCGCCATGACGTCGGTCCGCAGCAGGAGCTCCGAGCAGGCCGGCCCCGCGCAGCCGCGCCCCGGCGAGCGCGCCGCGAACAGCAGCGGCACGAGGGCCGCGCCGACCGCGGACACGCCCCACCCGCTCGCGGTGGCGATGACGGCCGCGCGCCCGTGGTCGACGGCGTACAGCGCGCGCGACAGGTGCAGGATCAGTGCGAACCCGATCAGGCCGGGCGCCATCAGGGTGAGGCCCGCGGCCATGCCGTGCGCGTCCCCGAGCACGATGAGGTCGAAGACGTCCTCGACGAACGGCGCCGCGGCGACCAGCGCGGCCACGCCGACGGCCGTCACGAGCAGGAGCGTGCGGGTGGTGCGGGCCACGAGAGAGCGCAGCTCGTCGAGCCTCCCGGCCGAAGCGTGCTCCGCGAAGTGCGGGAACGCGCTGGTCGCGATGGGGAACGCGAGCACCGCGTACGGCAGCAGGTAGACCTGCTGGGCGTACAGGTAGACCGACAGCGTGCCGTCGCCACCCGCGGCGTTGGCAGCGCGCAGCATCAGGAACACCGAGAGCTGCTGGGCGACGAGCGCGCCCACGCCCGCGAAGGCCAGCCGCGCGGCCCGGGGCCCCTCCCCCGACGGGAACCGGAGGGTGGGCCGCAGCCGTAGCCCGGTGCGCCACACGGGCACGACGAGCGGCAGCGCCAGGAACAGGACGCCGACCGTGGTCCCCCACGCGAGCCACACCAGCGCCCGGGCGGACAGCGCGGCGACGTCCTGCTGGTCGCCGTCCGCGAGCGCACCGAAGACGGCGTAGACCACGATGACGACGAGGCTGGAGACCAGCGGCGCGAACGCCGGCCAGAAGAACCGCTTGTGCGCCTGCAGGATGCCGCCCAGCACGACGGCCAGGCCGTACAGCGGCACCTGCACGGCGAACACGCGCAGGAAGGCGGTGGCGACGTCCACCTGCGCCGGGTCGTCCAGCCCGGTCAGGCCGATGATCGGGCGCGCCAGGAGCGCCATGAGGGCCGCCAGCGGCACCAGCACGACCAGCGTCCAGCCCAGCAGCGCCGAGGCGATCCGCGACGCCTGCTCCTTCGAGGGCGTGGTCCCGTCGGACGTGAGAGCGGCCCGGCTCAGCGGCCCGGCCAGCAGCGGCACGACGGCGCCCGCGAGCGCGCCGCCCGCCGCCACCTCGAACAGGAGGTTGGGGAGCTGGTTGGCGGAGTTGAAGACCGTCCCGACGCCGTCGGACCCGAGCCATGCGCCCTGCGCGAGCCAGCGGCCGAAGCCGACGATGCGGCTGGCGAGGGTGACGGCCGTGACGAGCAGCGCGGCGCTCGCCAGGGTTCGGACGCGGCTCACGCGCCCGAGGGTGTACCGGTGGTCGAGCCTGTCGAGACCTCGTC
>NZ_JBHUUX010000125.1:0-5408 GCF_042670845.1 Promicromonospora sp. NPDC057138
GGACCTGGGTCTCGACAGGCTCGACCACCGTGGCTTGCCCGACCGCCGGGAAGAGCTCCGCGACCGACGTCTCGACCGGCGGCCCGGCGGTCGGGCCCGCCGCGCCCGTCGAGGCCGCCCGCCGGTCGCGAGCCGCCTGCCGGTCGCGAGCCGCCTGCCGCGTCCTGGCCTGCGCCCAGCGCGCGACGGCCGCCGCCTGGGCCGCTGCGTCGGCGGCGTCCGCGAGCAGCGCACGGGTACCGCGCTCGGGAGCCGGCACGACTATCGGGTCGGCGTGGGTCGAGGCGCGCACCAGGGCGTCGATCAGCGCTGCGCCGTCCGCCACGGCGTGCGCGCAGGTGAGCGAGACGATCCCGCCGACGACGGCGCTCTCGCCGGAAGCCTCGACCCCGCCTGCCCCACCCGCGGCGGGTGCCACGATGTCGGCGGCGGCGAGCCGCCAGGAGTGGCCCCGGGCCGGGTCGAGCGGGACGTCGGCCTCGGCCAGCGCCCACCTGCCGACCCCGTCCTCCGCGACGGCAGCGGTCTGCAGGTCGAGGACGGGCAGCGTCGCGGCGGGCGCCCACCGGTGCCGCGCGCCCGGCACGCGGGCGCGGACCACCCGCCGGTGCAGCGACCCCGCGGCGATCCCGTCGGCCAGGACGCGCAGGCGGTCGGCGTCGTACGGGCCGTCGAGACGCCACAGCACCTGGTTCACCGCAGGGCTGGCGTCGCCGTCGTGCCGGCGCAGGAACATGTCGTCTGCGAACTGCAGGCGCAGTGCTGGTGGCGGGTTCACGCTCGTCCTCCCGATCGGGTTCGGGTCCGTGCTGGGCACCGTGCTCTTCAAGGGCCAGACCATACCGGGCATACGAGCGGGGACTGACTTTCACCCTACTATTCCGGTATAGGGGACTAACTTTCACCCGACGATTCCGGTATAAAGGTCGGCGCAAGGGGACCGCGGAACTCGTCCGACGTCGTGCTGGCCGTGCCCACATAACGATCTAGGGATCCGCCCGCATGGAATACACCGAGCTTTCGGCCTACGACCTGCCGGCCGGGACCGTGACGTCCTGGACGCCGCGGGCCGACGCCGGCCGCTGGCAGCAGGACCCGCGCGACCTGTCGCCGGGCCACGAGGCGCACCTGCGCGACTCCGAGCCCGGCTCCTGGATCGGGTCCGTGCTGCGGGTGCCCGGCCCGTACGAGCCGGAGCCGCTGCGCCGCGCGATCCACGCGTGGGTGAGCCGCCACGAGGTGCTGCGCACCACCGTCACGCAGGACGACGGAAGCGGCTGGCGCCGGGTGACCGCCCCCGCCGAGGCGGTGACCATCCGGGACCTGGTGGTCGGCGACCTGACCGCCGCCCAGGTGGGCGCCCTGTTGCCGAGCCTGCTCGCCGACGTCTCGCCCACCGCCTGGCCGCACTGCGTCATGGCGAGCGTCCTGCCGGAGCCCGGCTCGCCGGGCGACGACGGCTTCGTCCTCGCCTTCGGCGCCGACCACTCGGTGATGGACGCGTACTCCCAGCTCCTGTGGTTCGAGGAGATCGTCTCGCTGTACGACGCCGCCCGCCGCGGCGTGCCCGACGCCGAGCTGCGGGCGCTGGAGGTCGGCTCCCACGTCGACTTCTCCGCCGAGGACCGCAAGCTCGCCATGACGCTCGCCGCCGACGGCGAGCCCGTGCGCCGCTGGCTCGACTTCCTCGGGCCGGACGCCGCCTTCCCCCGCTATGGCACCGGCATCACCCGTCCCGCAGCCGACGCCGCCGAGGCGGCCCGCCCGCAGGCGTCCCGCTCGTACTGGCTCGCCACCGTCGACCAGACCGACGACCTGAGCGCCCGCAGCCGGGCCCGCGGCGCGTCGGCGCAGTCCGGTGTGCTGGCCGCGTTCGCGCACGCCGCGCGCCGGGTGCACGGGCTGGACCGGCTCCGGTTCGTCCTGCCGATGCACACCCGGTACGCGCCCCAGCACGCGGCCGCCGTCGGCTGGTACGTGGGCCTGTGCCCCGTGGACCTCGACCTCTCCGGCGTGGACCCGGTGCTCCGCGACGTGGACGCCGGCCAGGACGACCCGGCCCGCGTGGTCGACGGGAACGCCCTGGCGGACGCGATCGAGCGGGTGCACGCCGCGGTCTCCGCGAGCAAGCCGCTGGTGCGGTACTCGTTCGCGCGCATCGCCGAGCTGGGCGGCATCACCGACGGCCCGCACTTCGCGGTGTCGTACGTCGACACCCGGTTCGTGCCGGGGGCCGAGCGCTGGAGCACCTGGGCGGCCAGGACCCTGCGCAGCCCCGCCTACGGCACGGACGAGCTCTACCTCTGGTTCCTGCGCACCCACGACGGGCTCAACGTGTCCACCCGGTACCCCGACACCCCCGAGGCGCACGCCGCGATGGACGCCCTCGTCGAGGAGCTGCGCACCTGTTTCCGGGCCTTCGGGTCCGCCGGTTTGAGAGAGGCAGTCGCATGATTCTCGGCGCGATGGGCACGTGGACGGTACATCCAGGACAGGTGCTGCACCTGAGGCCCACACCGGTGGCGCTCGACGCGGCGGCGTCGGCCCCCGTGGACCCCGGGCCGCCGTCGTTCCTGCAGGGCGACCACCTGGGTGCCTACGCGGCGCGGCGGGCCTCCGGCGGCCGGCACCGCGCGTGGACGGGGACCGCGACCCACCTCGAGGGCGCGTTCGACGGCGCCGCGCTGGCGCGGGCGCTGACCCGGCTGGTGCGGCGGCACGAGGGCCTGCGCACCTGGTTCGACGTCGACGCCTGCGCCGACGGCGGCGCCCCGGTGCGCCACCTGGTGCCCGCGGACGCCGTCGGCTTCGAGGTGGTGGACGTCCCGGCGTTCTCGCCCGGGCCCGGCCTCCCGTGGGACGAGTGGGTGACGACGCACCTCAACGCCACCTTCGACGCCGCCTGCCGCCCCGACTCGTGGGCGCCGTTCGCGCTCGGGGCCGTCGTCTCGGACGACGGGTTCAGCCTGTTCTGGGGCTGCGACCACGCGTTCACGGACGGCGCGTCGCAGCTGATGGTGCTCAGCGAGATCGAGGAGCTGTACGCGGAGGAGCTCGATCTCCGCGGGTCGAACCCGTCGCGACCGGAGCCCGCGACCGCCGGCTCGGTCCTCGACCACGCGCGGGCGGAGCACGCCCTCGCCGCCGCTACCCCGCCGGACGCCCCCGAGATCCGGGCCTGGATCGACGCCGTGACGGCGCACGACGGCCGCCTGCCGCGCTTCGCCCTCGACCTCGGCCTGGAGGCGGGGGAGACGGCGCCGGTGAAGATCCGCTCGGCGACCCTGCTCGACGCCGACGGCCTCGCCCGGATGGACGAGCTGGTCACCGCGCACGGCGCCCGCTTCACCGGCGCGGTGTTCGCGGGCATCGCGCTCACCGACACCCGGCTGACCGGTGCCACCGACTGGTTCGGTGTCACGGTGGTGGGCTCGCGCGGACCCGGGTTCGAGACCTCGCAGGGCTGGCTCTGCAACTTCGCGCCGGTCACCTTCCCGGTGGCCGACGGCCGCGTCCCGGCGTCCTTCACCGACGTCCTGCCCGCCGCGAACGCGGCGTTCCGCCAGGCCAGGAAGGTGGCGTCGGTCCCGGTGCACGCGGCGCTCGGCGTCATGCTGGCCGACGGCGTCCTCGACCCGGCTTCCCTCGGCAGCCCGCAGCTCATCAGCTACCTCGACCTGCGCCGGTTCCCCGGCGTCGGGCGGCCCGCCTACGACAACGGCCTGCACTTCACGGGGGAGGGCCGCACCGGCAACGCGTCGCTGTGGGTGAACCGCGACCACGAGCGGCTCTACCTCGTCATGCAGACCCCTGACACCCCGGCCGCCCAGGCGGCCGCGGACCGCTACATCGCCGAGCTGACCGCGACGTTCGAGGCGGCCGTCGGCTCGCTCGTCACTGCGGCCGGGGCGGCGGGCGGAGCCGGGGCCGCCGGCGGCGTTCGGCACGAGCATCTGGAGGCGACCGGTGCGGGTCGTCTCGGCTGACCTCTGGGAGCCTGCGCCGGGCCGGGTGCTCACGTGGGACGTGCTGCCGGGCACGGCCCGGCCGCCCGCCCCGGCGCCGATGACCTACAACCAGCGCAACCACCTCCTCGGGGCAGCCACTGGGGAGCCGAGCGTGTGGATCACCGCCACGTTCGACGTCGACGGCCCGGTCGACGCCGACGCCCTGGAGGCCGCCTTCCGCGACCTCGTGGCCGGGCACGCCGGGCTGTCGGTCGAGGCGGTGCGCCTGCCCGCGGGTGTGGGCTTGCTGCGGCACGATCCCGCCGAGCTCGTCTGGCGGCGTCACGACGGGCCTCGCACGCGGACGGTCGCGGACACCCGCGAGCACCTGGTGGCCGAGCTCGGCCGCCGGTGCGCGCCCTTCGGGTACCCGGCGTTCCTGCCCGCCGCGATCAGCCGCCCGGACCGGTCGACGATCGTGCTCGGCATGGATCACCTGCACACCGACGCCTGGTCCACGACCGTGGTCGTCGACGAGCTGGCCGCGCTCTACGCGGCGCACGCCGGGCGCGCGGCGGGTCCGCCCGCCGTCGCCTCTCCCGTGCAAGCCGTGCCGGAGGCTCTACCGGCCACCTCGGTCACCGTGGGTGTGAACGACCCGCGGCTCGTGACCTGGCATGGCTTCCTCCGCGACCGCGGCTGGGCGTTGCCCACGTTCCCGCTGCCGCTCGGCGTGCCCGACGGCGAGCGGGTGCCCCAGCGCACCGTCGTGCGCCCGCTCGCCGACGCGGTCACCGCCGACGCGATCGCCGAGCGCGCCAGGTCGGCCGGCGCATCGACGTCGGCCGCCGTGCTGGCCACGCTCGCCGCTGCCGTCGCCGATCTCGGCGGGCCCGACGTCCTGGAGACACTCCTGCCGGTACACACCCGGGCCGACGCCGCCGCTCGCCGGGCCGTCGGCTGGCACACCACGACCGTGCCGCTGCGCATCGAGGTCGCCGCCGCCGTCGGGGCCGGCACCACCACCGTCACGGACACGGCGCTCGCCGCCACCGGCAAGGCCCTGCGCGCCGCGCGCGAGCTGTCGGATGTGCCGCTCGAGCAGGTGGTGGAGACCCTGCCGTGGCCGCTGCGGTTCCCGCGGGTGGACATCTTCCAGGTGTCCTACCTGGACTACCGGCGGCTCCCGGGGCACGCGGCGTCGGCGGGCCGGCGAGCACACCACATCTCGGCCGCCACCCGGGCCGACGACCTGCAGCTCTGGGTGTCCCGCACCGACGACGGGGTCGCGGTGCGGGCGCGCATGCCGCGCACCCCGACCGCCGTCGAGACGGTCGACGCGCTGCTCGACCGCTGGGCGAGCCGGCTGGCGGAGCTGACGCACGGCTGACCGCGCGACGGGCCGACATGGAGAGGTCCGCTTCGAGAACGCCATTGCGCTTGGTTCCACGGCTGGAACCT
>NZ_JBHUUX010000126.1:0-5247 GCF_042670845.1 Promicromonospora sp. NPDC057138
TTGTTACGGCCACAGCTCATGCACTACGGCACGGCGCTTCCGGTCACACCTCTTGCATTACGGCCGGAGCCGCCGCGAGGGGGTCGACCACGGCGCGGGAGACTCCCCGTCATGAGCACCGCGCGACGCCGTCTCGGCACCGGCCCGAGCACCACCAGGAGCACGACGACGACGGACGCCGCACCGCGGCTGCTGCCCGTCGAGCGAGTGGTGCCGGACGCACTCCTGGGGGACGTCGAGCACCAGGACGTGCACGCGCGAAAAGGCCGGCGGACGCTCGGACCGGGGATCGACGCGACGCCCTCGGTCGGGGAACCGCTGGAGTCTCCAAACGGATAACTTGCTCGGCCCCCGGGCGGGCGCGGGAGCAATGCTCACGCGATAACTTGCTCCGCCCCCGGGGGACTCTTCGGACCCAACCTGCTGCTGACTTCCGGGCCGTAGATGACGGCAGCAAGTTGGTGCATACGGTTACCGTATGCGCGCTGATCGGGGACGATCAGCGGTCGGTCCGAGCACGGACCGGGGGAGTTTCGGAGGGGGATCTCGTGCGGCCACAGCGGGTGTTTCCGGAGCAGCGGCGGCGTACCCGGCGCAACGACGAGCCGCGTCCGCACCGCCTGAATCTCCGGCTCGGTGACGACGAGAAGGCAGCCGTCGAGGCCGCCGCGAAGCTCGCCCGGCTGACCCCCTCCAGCTACGCGGCGCACGTCGCCGTGTCCGTGGCGATGAGCACGCTGTGGCCGGTCCCGAGGACCCGGCGCGAGGAGCTGCGCGAGCTGCTTGCCGCCCGGATCGGGCTGACCCGGATCGGCACGAACCTGAACCAGATCGCGCGGACGCTGAACGCCGGCGGCGACGTCACCCAGGAGCAACTGGAGGCCGTTCTGCAGCGCGTCGGCGAGGCCGTGCGGCGGGTCGACGAGGCGACCGTCGTGAACATGCGGCGCCGCCAACCCGAACCGCCTGACCTCTGACCCCTCCGCCCGAAGGCGGTCAAGGGGTGACGGCGGGCGCTTCCACGGCAGGGCGGGGCGAGGGAGTGGTGCGGCGGCGCAGGCGGGCCTGGAGTTCGGCGGTGTCGACGGGGGCGTCGTCGTGCTCCTGGTCCTCGTGCTCGCGGCGGCGGCGTGCAGCTGCTTCCTCGCGGCGGCGGGCGAGGTTGTCGAGCATGTTCGTGTACGCCTCGGCGACCTGAGCGGCCGACAGGACTACCGCCGTGTCGGCGACGTCGGCCAGGGCGAGGATCTCGCGGACCCTGCCAGCGACGGCTTCCGGGTCGGTGTTGCCGTCCTTGCCCTCGGCGGCCTCCGTGGCTGCGAGGTCGAGGCCCTTGCGGGTGACGGCCGTCCAGCCTTCTTCGGCGATGGCGACGCCGGCGCGAAGCTCGCCGTCCTCGGCGTCCGAGCCGAACAGCATGTCGAGGTCGTCCTCGTGGGTGTCGCCGCCCTCGATGCCGAGCATCTGCCGCAGGTAGCGGGTCCATTCGATGGCCCGGCGGCCCTTGGTGGCCCGCTCGTACTCGTGCCACTTGGCCAGGTTCCACTCCAGCGTGCCGATGCCGGAGGCGCTGCCTTCCTCGCCGTCGTCGGGCACCCCGTTGGCCAGGTCGCCGATGCGGAAGAGGAGTTCGAACGGCGTGACGTTCTCCCCGGTGGCGGTCTTGAGGTCGGCGCGGGTCAGCTCCAGTGCGGGCTGCTTGCCGTCCTGGGTCTTGGCGATGTACTCGCCCAGGTCTTTGGCGTCGCGCTCGGTTTCCAGGCGCTTGAAGTCGATCGCGTGGCCCTTGCCGCCGCACGGGCAGTTGGTCCGGTCGCAGTCGTCCGACGGCCGCCACTTCGGGTTGATCCCCTGGAGGGCGCCGACCCAGACCGTCCGCCAGTGGTTCTGCCACTCGGTGAGCGCGTTCTCCGACGGCTCGAAGGTGCCGGCCACCCGCTTCTCGGCACGCTCGCCCGTGGTCCGGCCGCCGACGAGCACGATCGCGTGGATGTGCGGGTGCCAGCCGTTGGCGAGGCCGACGGTGACCTCTGTTGCGCGGATCATGCCGATGTAGCCGATCCGGCCGCGGATTCCCTCCGGGTCGCACTTCCGCCCGGCCCAGGTGCCGCCGGTGATGAGCCGCTGGTAGGCGCCCGCCTTCCGGCGGGTGGACGCCAGCTCAGCCTGCGTGGTGCGGAGATGGGCCTGCGCGTCGGCCAGCTCGCCCGCGGCTGCCTCCTTCGCGGCCGCCATCGCGGCGCGCTTCTGGCCCTTGGGCGCGGCAAGCCGGGCGGCGTTCACGGCGGCACGGGTCCGGTCGGTGACCTCCTGGAGGGTCGTCTCGGCAACGGCGACGTTGGCCTTGGCGACGCGGATCTCGGCGGCCGTGCCGGACCGGGAGCCCTGGAGGGCGTCCATCAGGCCGTCGAGTCGGTCCTTGGCCGCGTGCCGGGTGGTCAGCGTGACCAGGTAGGCGGTGCCGCCTCGGCGGATCCACTCGACTACGGCCTCCGTGATCTCCTCGGCCCGCTTGTGCCGGATGGTCGCCGCGCAGACGGGGCAGAGCCAGATCCGCCCGCAGCGCATGAGGCCCAGGACCACGGCGGTCCCGGATGCCGTCTGCCCGACGATGACGCCGGAGGCCGGGTCCATCAGGCTCCGGCCGCAGCCCTTGCACGCGGGGTCGCCGGTGATCCGCCACAGCGTCCGGCGTCCGGCGTACCGGCGCGACTTCCGGGCCCTGGCCTGGAGGACGCGGTCGTGGTGTTCGTGCAGGTGGGCGGCCTCTGGCACGTCCGATTCGGCCCCTTGAGACCCGGTGGCCGCAGACCCCCCGGGAAACTCTGTTGTTTCATTCCCAAGGCGTCCGGATTTGCCGGACGACCCGCCACGGGCGGCTTCCCGCTCGATCTTGGCGAGGAGCCGCTTCGCGCGCTTGCGGCAGGCGTCGGAGCAGTAGATCTTGGGGCGCTTGCCGGGTACGCGGGTGATCTTGTTCCCGCACCCGCAGCGGGGGCCTCTGGCGTCCCGTGAGGCGGCACGCGGAGCGGTGGGTGTTGCAGACGCCGGAGCGTCGCTTACGCTGGACACAGACGAGTCCCTTGGTGTGGTAGCCGGGCGGACGTCAGAAGCGGCCAGGGGGTCTAATCCCTGGCCGTTTCGCATTACTGGGCTGATCCTGCCACTTCGCGCAACAGACGTTCCCCCCGGCACGCCTGACGGCCTTTCGACCCGTGCGGAACGGGCGTCGCGGTCCTGGTGTCGGCCGTGCACGGCGGGTGCTCCCTTTCGCAGGTCGGGAGCGCGGTGCTCGCGTCTCCCAAGATCCGGTACGTCCTAGGCCCCTGATCCGTTACGCCTGTGCTGTGCGAATCGGGTCGAACGGGGCCGAAACGTCGGGTTGTTGCGCAGGTTGCGCAGGTCACGCGCGTACGCGTACGCGCGAAGGGGGGGTCCAGAAAGTCCAGAAACCCGGAGGGGCTGGTGTGACTTGGAGGGCCGGAAGAAGCCCCGCCAGCGGAAGGCCGGCGGGGCTTCGGGGGGTCAGGCAGCGGCTTCGATCCGCCATTCCCAGGGCTCGCCGTCGGCGGCGGCCCGTGCGGCGGCGTCGCCCAGGGCGCGGGCGTGGGCGGCGGCGCTGGTCTTGACGAACTTGTGGCGGGCGAGCTTCCGCAGGAGCGTGGCCATCTCGGCGGCCTGAGCGGGCGTCATGGTCCCGCCGTCGCCGGGGTTGGTCAGCAGCAGGACGAGCGGGCCGCGCTCGGCGTACGACAGGCAGCCTTCGGCGTACCCCGCGAGGGAGGCGAGGACCTTGAGCGGGTGGCGGTCCTCGCCGCGCCCCGGACCGGGGCGGAACGTTCCTTGTGGCCACGACAGACCCTCTCTTGCCGAAGGTACGCATCTGTCGGCCCGGTGGTACTTAACGTATCTTGCCGACGCCACGAAGATACATCAAGCACCGATGCGAGGCAAGGATGTACCTTGGGAGGGTCATTGATGTACCTTCGGAGGTGTACCGCGCTCCGACAAACAGGGAGAAGCCATGCCATACAAGGCACCGGAGGGGAAGGGCTATGCCGACGTGGCGGCCCACTTCCGCACACTGATCAAGAGCGGGGAACTCGCGCCTGGCGCCACGTTGCCGTCCGTCGCTGAGATCCGTGAGCAGTTCGGCGTGGCGGCCAAGACCGTGAGCCGGGCCCTGGCCGTACTCAAGAGCGAGGGCCTGGTCAGCTCGCGCGGGGCGCTGGGCACGGTCGTCGAGAAGAACCCCATGGTGATCACCGGCGCGGACCGCCTGAAGCGCATGGAGAAGAACGGGATGCGCTACGCCCCCGGCGAGACCTCCTCCGGTCACCGCGTGATGACCCGGTCGGTCCACGACCCCGAGATTTGCACGGCTCTCAACCTGGAGCCCGGCGACGAAGCCGTGATCCGCATTCGCGTCTTCCGCCAGGACGACAAGCCGACGTCGGTCGGCGTCTCCGTCTATCCGCCCCACACGGTGGCCGCCGTCCCGGAGCTGGCCGACGACGTACGGATGGTGAAGCAGTTCGACAAGCTCTACAGCGAGCGCACCGGCCGCGAAGTCGTGAAGGGGCAGCGCACCGGCCACGCCCGGCAGGCGTCCCAGGACGAGCTGAACGCCTTGGAGATCGACGCCCCGGCCCACTCGGCCATCGCCGTCTTCGTCACGACCGTGACCTTCCACGACGACGAACAGGCACTCGGCTACTGGGAAGACGTCTACGCCCCCGGCGCCCGGGTGCCCATCGGCGAGTGACACATAGAGCCCTCGCCCAACGTCCCCAGGAGCCCCCGTCGGAGATCCGGCGGGGGCTTTCTGCTGCCCAGCGAGGGCGGCATCTCTGAGCGGTTTACATGGCCAGCCGTCTGCCGACTGCCGCTCTCGCTGTTGTGCTCGCGGACAGGCTGGCGGCGGAGGGGTGGGGGGCGCGTGGCGCTGAGCGGCCGTCTGACGGGGCGGGACGGGGGCTGAGCGCCGTACCCCCGCCGTCGCGGGGCTGGGCAGCGTGAGGCGACCGCACCGCCCGTCTCGGGCTGATGGGGAGCGGCTGCTGCCGCGATGTGGCCGATGCCGTCGAGCTGGTCAGCCCCGCGGCTCCGTCGGTGGCTGAGCGTCCGGCTGCTCGAAGAGGGGCAGGGCCTCCGGGCGGGGCCGCCCCGGTCTCTCTTGCCGAAGGTACGCATCTGTCGGCCCGGTGGTACTTAACGTATCTTGCCGACGCCACGAAGATACATCAC
>NZ_JBHUUX010000127.1:0-5174 GCF_042670845.1 Promicromonospora sp. NPDC057138
TTATTAGCAGTAATGGTGTGTTGTGAAGTTGTTGGCAGTTAGTACCGGTCAGCTCCGACAGTCTTCAGTCCTGTCTTCCACATCCGGCCTATCAACCCAGTGGTCTACTGGGTGCCTCCCACACCACAAGGGTGTATGGAAACCTCATCTCGAAGCAGGCTTCCCGCTTAGATGCTTTCAGCGGTTATCCCTTCCGAACGTAGCCAACCAGCCGTGCTCCTGGCGGAACAACTGGCACACCAGAGGTTCGTCCGTCCCGGTCCTCTCGTACTAGGGACAGCCCTTCTCAAGTTTCCTGCGCGCGCAGCGGATAGGGACCGAACTGTCTCACGACGTTCTAAACCCAGCTCGCGTACCGCTTTAATGGGCGAACAGCCCAACCCTTGGGACCTACTCCAGCCCCAGGATGCGACGAGCCGACATCGAGGTGCCAAACCATGCCGTCGATATGGACTCTTGGGCAAGATCAGCCTGTTATCCCCGGGGTACCTTTTATCCGTTGAGCGACGGCGCTTCCACAAGCCACCGCCGGATCACTAGTTCCGACTTTCGTCCCTGCTCGACCTGTCGGTCTCACAGTCAAGCTCCCTTGTGCACTTGCACTCGATACCTGATTGCCAACCAGGCTGAGGGAACCTTTGAGCGCCTCCGTTACATTTTAGGAGGCAACCGCCCCAGTTAAACTACCCACCAGGCACTGTCCCTGATCCGGATCACGGACCGAGGTTAGACATCCGAAGCGATCAGAGTGGTATTTCAACAATGACTCCACCCGAGCTGGCGCCCTGGCTTCACAGTCTCCCACCTATCCTACACAAACCGCACCGAACACCAATACCAAGCTATAGTAAAGGTCCCGGGGTCTTTCCGTCCTGCTGCGCGTAACGAGCATCTTTACTCGTAGTGCAATTTCGCCGAGTTCGCGGTTGAGACAGCGGAGAAGTCGTTACGCCATTCGTGCAGGTCGGAACTTACCCGACAAGGAATTTCGCTACCTTAGGATGGTTATAGTTACCACCGCCGTTTACTGGGGCTTAAATTCTGAGCTTCGCCCAAAGGCTGACTCGTCCTCTTAACCTTCCAGCACCGGGCAGGCGTCAGTCCGTATACATCGTCTTGCGACTTCGCACGGACCTGTGTTTTTAGTAAACAGTCGCTTCTCCCTGGTCTCTGCGGCCCTCCCCGCGTCCCCCAGCAAGTGGGTTAACAGTTCAGGCCCCCCTTCTCCCGAAGTTACGGGGGCATTTTGCCGAGTTCCTTAACCACGATTAGCTCGATCGCCTTAGTATTCTCTACCTGACCACCTGAGTCGGTTTAGGGTACGGGCGGCTAGTCCCTCGCGTCGAGGCTTTTCTAGGCAGCATAGGATCACCAGATTCCCGCATACACGGTCACTATCAGCTCTCACCCTTCATGTCCCACGGATTTGCCTATGAGACGGGCTACGACCTTGGACGTGGACAACCATCGCCACGCCTGGCTACCTTCCTGCGTCACCCCTGTTAACACGCTTACCTACTACCGGATCAGGTCCCACGCCTCACCACCAGTGAGACCCGAAGGTCTCTGCGGTGGGTTGGGGTGGTTAGTATCACCGGGCTCGGTATGGGCGGTACTTCGCCGGTAGGAGAATATCAACTCCTTGTCCATCGACTACGCCTGTCGGCCTCGCCTTAGGTCCCGACTTACCCAGGGCGGATGAACCTGGCCCTGGAACCCTTGGTCATTCGGCGGACGGGATTCACACCCGTCATTCGCTACTCATGCCTGCATTCTCACTCGTGTAGGCTCCACCGCTGGATCACTCCGCGACTTCACTGCCCACACGACGCTCCCCTACCCACCCACACACCTGAACACACACCACAAGGATGCATGCTGGGCTAACGTATGAGTGCCACGGCTTCGGCGGTGTGCTTGAGCCCCGCTACATTGTCGGCGCGGAATCACTTGACCAGTGAGCTATTACGCACTCTTTCAAGGGTGGCTGCTTCTAAGCCAACCTCCTGGTTGTCTGTGCAACTCCACATCCTTTCCCACTGAGCACACGCTTAGGGGCCTTAGCCGGTGATCTGGGCTGTTTCCCTCTCGACCACGGAGCTTATCCCCCGCAGTCTCACTGCCGCGCTTGCACTTACCGGCATTCGGAGTTTGGCTGACGTCAGTAACCTGGTGAGGCCCATTAGCCATCCAGTAGCTCTACCTCCGGCAAGAAACACGCGACGCTGCACCTAAATGCATTTCGGGGAGAACCAGCTATCACGAAGTTTGATTGGCCTTTCACCCCTAACCACAGGTCATCCCCCAGGTTTTCAACCCTGGTGGGTTCGGTCCTCCACGCCGTCTTACCGGCGCTTCAACCTGCCCATGGCTAGATCACTTCGCTTCGGGTCTAGACCCGGCGACTCAGACGCCCTATTCGGACTCGCTTTCGCTACGGATACCCCACACGGGTTAACCTCGCCACCGAGCACTAACTCGCAGGCTCATTCTTCAAAAGGCACGCCGTCACCCCTACTAAGGAGGCTCCGACGGATTGTAGGCACACGGTTTCAGGTACTATTTCACTCCCCTCCCGGGGTACTTTTCACCTTTCCCTCACGGTACTTGTCCGCTATCGGTCACTAGGTAGTATTTAGGCTTAGCAAGTGGTCTTGCCAGATTCACACGAGATTTCACGGGCCCCGTGCTACTTGGGATCCCCTCCACCAGGCCATGCCATTTCGTCTACGGGACTCCCACCCACTACGGTCCGGTATTCAACCCGGTTCGACTATGACACGACTTTCTCACTGGCCGGAAAACTGTCAGATTCTCCCGGAAGGTCCCACAACCCCGCACACGCAACGCCTGACAGCTTGACACGCATACGGTTTGGCCTCATCCGCTTTCGCTCGCCACTACTCACGGAATATCTCTTCCTGTCGGTACTGAGATGTTTCACTTCCCGACGTTCCCTCCACACACCCTATACATTCAGGCGCGGGTAACCGAACATGACTTCGGCTGGGTTCCCCCATTCGGAGACCCTCGGATCACAGCTCGTCTGCCAACTCCCCGAGGATTATCGCAGGCTACAACGTCCTTCTTCGGCTCCTAGTGCCAAGGCATCCACCAATGTGCCCTAAAAAACTTCAACAAACACAACAATCACAGAAACCAAGATGACCACAAAACAAGGAACCACAAACCCGAAAGCCCATGGCCCAACATTTCACGGTCGCAATCTTGGAAAAAATCAAAGATGCTCGCGTCCACTATGCAGTTCTCAAGCAACGGACGAACCCACCAGGCACAACCATGAGCACCACAACCAGCACGCTGGCAGGTATACCCACGACCCGATGACCCGTGTCCTCCAGAAACACCCAACCTCTCGGCCGGTTGCCTCAGGACCCAACAGTGTGCTCGGCAAGCCCCCACCCACGACCAGCCGCGTTCCAGCCCGTGACAAGCACCGGCGTACTAGCAGCCACCCCGTGACAGGGAGACTCTTCGTCAATGTTCCACCCATGAGCAACCACCCCAGACGCGTACGGCCTGGGCCTGGCCTCTGCCACCAGCACCAGCCCGAAGGCCGGCGACCCCCACTATGTGGGGCCTGGTGGAGATGAGCTCCTTAGAAAGGAGGTGATCCAGCCGCACCTTCCGGTACGGCTACCTTGTTACGACTTAGTCCCAATCGCCAGTCCCACCTTCGACCACTCCCTCCCTTGCGGGTTGGGCCGTGAGCTTCGGGTGTTACCAACTTTCGTGACTTGACGGGCGGTGTGTACAAGGCCCGGGAACGTATTCACCGCAGCGTTGCTGATCTGCGATTACTAGCGACTCCGACTTCACGGGGTCGAGTTGCAGACCCCGATCCGAACTGAGACCGGCTTTTTGGGATTCGCTCCACCTCACGGTATCGCAGCCCTCTGTACCGGCCATTGTAGCATGCGTGAAGCCCAAGACATAAGGGGCATGATGATTTGACGTCATCCCCACCTTCCTCCGAGTTGACCCCGGCAGTCTCCCATGAGTCCCCGGCATAACCCGCTGGCAACATAGGATAAGGGTTGCGCTCGTTGCGGGACTTAACCCAACATCTCACGACACGAGCTGACGACAACCATGCACCACCTGTGTA
The DNA here is from genome assembly GCF_042670845.1 of Promicromonospora sp. NPDC057138. Classification (NCBI taxonomy): domain Bacteria; kingdom Bacillati; phylum Actinomycetota; class Actinomycetes; order Micrococcales; family Promicromonosporaceae; genus Promicromonospora; species Promicromonospora sp. NPDC057138. The sequence goes on from NZ_JBHUUX010000127.1 coordinate 4,130, forward strand.
CGAGTGTCCAAAGAGAACCCCATCTCTGGGGCTTTCTCGTACATGTCAAGCCTTGGTAAGGTTCTTCGCGTTGCATCGAATTAATCCGCATGCTCCGCCGCTTGTGCGGGCCCCCGTCAATTCCTTTGAGTTTTAGCCTTGCGGCCGTACTCCCCAGGCGGGGCACTTAATGCGTTAGCTGCGGCACAGAACCAGTGGAACTGGCCCCACACCTAGTGCCCAACGTTTACGGCATGGACTACCAGGGTATCTAATCCTGTTCGCTCCCCATGCTTTCGCTCCTCAGCGTCAGTAACTGCCCAGAGACCTGCCTTCGCCATCGGTGTTCCTCCTGATATCTGCGCATTCCACCGCTACACCAGGAATTCCAGTCTCCCCTACAGCACTCTAGTCTGCCCGTACCCGATGCAAGCCCACAGTTGAGCCATGGGATTTCACACCAGACGCGACAGACCGCCTACGAGCTCTTTACGCCCAATAATTCCGGACAACGCTTGCGCCCTACGTATTACCGCGGCTGCTGGCACGTAGTTAGCCGGCGCTTCTTCTGCAGGTACCGTCACTTGCGCTTCTTCCCTGCTGAAAGAGGTTTACAACCCGAAGGCCGTCATCCCTCACGTGGCGTCGCTGCATCAGGCTTTCGCCCATTGTGCAATATTCCCCACTGCTGCCTCCCGTAGGAGTCTGGGCCGTGTCTCAGTCCCAGTGTGGCCGGTCGCCCTCTCAGGCCGGCTACCCGTCGACGCCTTGGTAGGCCATTACCCCACCAACAAGCTGATAGGCCGCGAGCCCATCCCCCACCGAAAAACTTTCCAACACCCACCATGCGGCAGGCGCTCATATCCGGTATTAGACCCCGTTTCCAAGGCTTATCCCGAAGTAGGGGGCAGGTTGCTCACGTGTTACTCACCCGTTCGCCACTGATCCACCCAGCAAGCTGGGCATCACCGTTCGACTTGCATGTGTTAAGCACGCCACCAGCGTTCGTCCTGAGCCAGGATCAAACTCTCCGTAAAAGAGAAACATCCACACCCACCCCGAAGAA
>NZ_JBHUUX010000128.1:0-5029 GCF_042670845.1 Promicromonospora sp. NPDC057138
GGGGCGCGTTCGTAGCGTCGTCGACCACGGCCCCGGAAGCAGAGCACCCCGGACCGGACGAGTCTTCGGCTCAACTTCAGGTGGTCGGTAGTTCGGACTACCGACCACCTGACGTTCTGCCGACCATCCGCGCTCGCACGACGGCGGGGCCGCACCTCCCGTATCGGAGGTGCGGCCCCGGCGTGGTGCAGGTGCGGAGATCAGGCCTTGTCGTCGGCCTTCTTCTCGGGCTCGGGCTCGGCCTTCTCGGCCGCGGCCGGCTCCTCCGTGGCCTCGGCCTTGGGGGCGGACTGCGCGGTCACGAGCTCCTTCTCCTCGACGACCACCTCCTCGACAACCTCGGTCTCGACGACCTTCGCCTCGACGAGCTCGTCGTCCTCGTCCTCCTCGACCTCGAGCTCGTCGAGCTCCTCCGGCTCCGCCGAGGCGAACGCGCGGTAGAACAGCGCGGCCAGGGCGGCACCGATGAGCGGCGCGACCCAGAACAGCCAGAGCTGGCGGCCGGAGCCGTCGCCACCCCAGTCGTTCGCGAAGAGCGCGGCGGCCGTCGAGCGGGCCGGGTTCATGCCGGTGTTGGTGGCGAAGAAGGAAATGAGGGTCAGCGCGGTGATGGCGCTACCGACGGCGACCGGGGCGTAGCCGATACGGCTGCGCCGGTCGTTGACGCCCAGGTACACGCCCACGAGCACGGCGGAGATGATGACCTCGACCAGCAGCGCGGGCAGCCAGTCGAACTGCGCCCCGCCCTGCGTCTGCACCGAGATCGGCGAGTTCTCCGCGAAGCCGTTCACGGCCGAGTCGAAGACGTCCGAGACGCCCTTGATCTCCGGGTTCTGACCCTGGAGCAGGGTGATGAGTCCCCGGGGGAAGGTCACGAAGAGCACCGCGGCGGCGAGGATCGCGCCGACGAGCTGCGCGCCCCAGTAGCTGAACATGCTGCTGACGGAGATGCGCCCGCCGAGCCAGGCGCCCAGCGAGATCGCCGGGTTGAAGTGCGCGCCGGAGACGCGGCCGACGGCCGCGGCACCCGCGATGTAGGCGAAGCCCCCGCCGAGCGCGACGCCGAGTGCGCCGGCGCTGTTCAGCGGGCTGTAGACGAGAATCCCCACGCTCACGAGCGTGAGCAGGAACGTGCCGAAGGTCTCGGCGAGCAGACGGGAGAGCAGGCTCGCAGAGCGCTCCTCGACCTCGGTGACGCCGCTGGTCGCGGCGAGGTCCTGGGACATGAAGTCTGATCCTTTCGGTGGCGCACCATCCGGTGCGCGTCATGGCGGCGTGCGTGATGTCGCGCACATCCTGCCATTACCCGGCTGAGCAAAACCTGAATGCACGCAGGTATTTTCTTCACGGTACTCGCGCTCGCCGGGGCCGCATTCTCTGCGCCGGGTCTTCGACGGCCTTCCGTGAGGTGCGGATGTTGGCCGAGGGCTGGGCGAGGTGGGCCCGTGGATGCAAGAGTGGGGCCATGACTGAACCCGTGAATGTCACCGTCACCGGAGCCGCTGGCCAGATCGGGTACGCGCTCCTCTTCCGCATAGCCGCGGGCGAGATGCTCGGCGCGGACACGCCAGTACGGCTCCGCCTCCTCGAGATCCCGCAGGCCGTCTCGGCCGCCGAGGGCACCGCCATGGAGCTCGACGACTGCGCCTTCCCGAACCTGGCCGGCGTCGAGATCTTCGACGACCCGGGCAAGGCCTTCGACGGCGTCAACGTGGCGCTCCTCGTCGGCGCCCGTCCGCGCGGCGCCGGGATGGAGCGCGCCGACCTGCTGGAGGCCAACGGCGGGATCTTCGGCCCGCAGGGCCGCGCCATCAACGACGGCGCCGCCGACGACGTCCGCGTGCTCGTGGTCGGCAACCCCGCCAACACCAACGCGCTCATCGCGGCCTCGAACGCCCCCGACGTGCCGGCCACGCGCTTCACCGCGATGACCCGTCTGGACCACAACCGCGCGCTGTCCCAGGTCGCGACCAAGACCGGCGTCCCCGTCGCCGACATCAAGAAGCTCACCATCTGGGGCAACCACTCCGCCTCGCAGTACCCGGACCTGTTCCGCGCGGAGGTCGGCGGGCGCCCCGGCGCCGAGATCGCGGCGGACACGGCCTGGCTCACCGACGACTTCATCCCGACCGTCGCCAAGCGCGGCGCGGCGATCATCCAGGCGCGGGGGGCGTCGTCGGCGGCGTCCGCGGCGAACGCGGCCATCGCGCACGTGCGCGACTGGACGCTCGGCACGCCCGAGGGCGACTGGACGTCGGCGGGCCTGTGGTCCTCCGGCGAGTACGGGGTCCCGGAGGGGCTCGTGTCCTCGTTCCCCGTGACGTCGGACGGCAGCGGCGAGTGGAAGATCGTCGAGGGCCTCGAGATCGACGACTTCTCCCGCGCCCGGATCGACGCGAGCGTCGCGGAGCTGTCGGAGGAGCGCGACGCCGTCCGCGCCCTGGGCTTGATCTGACCCCCACCTCGACGTGCCAGATGTTCGCGTCGGGCCGGGGACGCTCCCGTTGGTCGAGCTTGTCGAGACCCGCCCAGGTCTCGACAAGCTCGACCCACGGGAACGTGCGGCGTGAGGTGCGTCTCGCGATTCCGGGCTGCGGGGTCGGCTCAGGTATCTTGATGTCGAGAGATCGGCACATTCCAATAACCCGGGGAGTCAGCCACACCCATGTCCAAGATCATCTATACCCATACGGACGAAGCCCCGCTCCTGGCGACGTACTCGTTCCTGCCGATCGTCTCGGCGTACGCGGCGAAGGCCGGTGTGGACGTCGAGACGCGTGACATCTCGCTCGCCGGCCGCATCATCGCGCAGTTCCCGGAGCGGCTCACGGACGAGCAGCGCCAGGCGGACGACCTCGCCGAGCTCGGCGAGCTGGCGCACGACCCGTCGGCGAACATCATCAAGCTGCCCAACGTCTCGGCATCGCTGCCGCAGCTCAAGGCCGCCATCGCGGAGCTGCAGGGCCTGGGCTACGACCTGCCGGACTTCCCGGAGAGCGTCGAGACCGACGCCGAGAAGGACGCGCGCGAGCGCTACGGCCGCGTCATGGGCTCCGCCGTGAACCCGGTGCTGCGCCAGGGCAACTCCGACCGCCGCGCGCCGGCATCGGTCAAGAACTACGCGAAGGCGCACCCGCACCGGATGGGTGCGTGGACGCCGGAGTCGAAGACGAACGTCGCGACCATGGGGCAGCACGACTTCTTCGCCAACGAGAAGTCCGTGGTCCTGGAGGCCGACGACACCCTGCGCATCGAGCACGTGGCCACGGACGGCACGGTGACCGTGCTCAAGGAGTCGCTGCCGGTCCTGGCGGGCGAGGTCGTGGACGGCACGTTCCTCGACGCCGCCGCGCTGGACGCGTTCCTCGCCGAGTCGATCGAGCGGGCCAAGGCCGAGGGCATCCTGTTCTCGGTGCACCTCAAGGCGACGATGATGAAGGTCTCGGACCCGATCATCTTCGGCCACGTGGTAAAGGCCTTCTTCAAGCCGGTCTTCGAGAAGTACGGGCAGGACCTGGCGGCCGCCGGCCTGTCGGCGAACGACGGCCTGGGCGGCATCTTCGCCGGCCTCGCCGCGCTGCCGAACGGCGCTGAGATCCGCGCCGCGTTCGACGCCGCGCTGGCCGACGGCCCGAAGATGGCCATGGTGAACTCTGACAAGGGCATCACCAACCTGCACGTCCCGTCGGACGTCATCGTCGACGCGTCGATGCCCGCCATGGTCCGCATCGGCGGCCACATGTGGGGGCCCGACGGCGAGGAGGCCGACACCCTCGCGGTGATCCCCGACTCCTCGTACGCCGGCATCTACCAGACCGTCATCGACGACTGCCGCGCCAACGGCGCCCTCGACCCGGCCACGATGGGCTCGGTCCCGAACGTGGGCCTCATGGCGCAGGCCGCCGAGGAGTACGGCTCCCACGACAAGACGTTCGAGATCGCCGCGGACGGCACCGTCCGGATCGTGAGCTCCGCGGGCGACGTCGTCATGGAGCACGCGGTGCACGCGGGCGACATCTGGCGCGCCTGCCAGACCAAGGACGCCCCGATCCGCGACTGGATCAAGCTGGCCGTCACCCGCGCCCGCGCCTCCGCCACCCCGGCGGTGTTCTGGCTGAACTCGCGCCGCGCGCACGACGCCAACCTGATCAAGAAGATCGAGCAGTACCTGCCGGAGCACGACACCGAGGGTCTCGAGATCCTCATCATGGAGCCGGCGGAGGCGACGGCGTACTCGCTGGCCCGCATCCGCAAGGGGCTGGACACCATCTCGGTGACCGGCAACGTGCTGCGCGACTACAACACGGACCTGTTCCCGATCCTCGAGGTCGGCACGTCGGCGAAGATGCTGTCGATCGTGCCGCTGATGAACGGTGGCGGCCTGTTCGAGACGGGCGCCGGCGGCTCCGCGCCGAAGCACGTGCAGCAGCTCGTCGAGGAGGACTACCTGCGCTGGGACTCGCTCGGTGAGTTCTTCGCGCTGGCCGCGTCCTTCGAGCACCTCGCGACCAGCGAGGGCAACGCCCGGGCCCAGGTCCTGGCCGACACGCTCGACCGTGCCACCGAGACGTTCCTGGGCGAGGACCGGTCCCCGGGCCGCAAGCTCGGCACGATCGACAACCGCGGCTCGCACTTCTACCTCGCCCTGTACTGGGCGCAGGAGCTGGCCACGCAGTCCGACGACGCCGAGCTGGCCGCCACGTTCAAGCCCCTCGCCGAGGCGCTGGCCGCGGGCGAGCAGGCGATCGTCGACGAGCTGCTCGCGGTCCAGGGCAAGCCGGCCGACATCGGCGGCTACTACCGCCCGGACGAGACCAAGGCGACCGCGGTGATGCGGCCGAGCAAGACGTTCAACGAGGCCCTGGCGTCCCTCTGACGCGAGGATCGGCGAAGTAGAGCGCCTGTCCGGTCTCGACAGGCTCGACCACCGCTGGTCGAGCCTGTCGGCATGAGTCCCCGCGCGTTTCGAGGTGGTCGCCCCAACAGGCGTCGGCGCGAAGGGAAACTCCAGGTGGGAAGCCGTCCAGCC
>NZ_JBHUUX010000129.1:0-4694 GCF_042670845.1 Promicromonospora sp. NPDC057138
TCAGCAAAGCCACACCCGCAAGGGGATAAAACATTGGCATTGACTATCAAGCACACTGTTGAGTTCTCAAACAACCGACGCACACCGTCAGAGTCATCATCCTGTGGATGCTGACCCCATCCGGGGCAACCTCTTTAACTTACCAGACCGGAACCTGCCCCGCAAACTCGCTGATCCAGAGGATCAGGTTGCTCTGCGAGAGAGGATCCACATCCGATATCCCGCAAGACATTGTGAACTGCCTTGCATCAGAGATGGGATCCAGCCCCGGCGCGGCCACTCGGTCCGTCTCCGGGCCTCGTGTCCGTCGGCCCGTCGGGCTGACATCCAGAACAGTACGTCAGGTGCTGAGGTGCGTCAAAGCCGAGGCGCGTGACGGCGCACACAGAAGCGCTGTTCACCAGGTGTTTTTCCAAGAAGCCCTCAGCGTGGAGCGGTCCGAAGCCATACCGGACCGCCTCCGCCGCCCCATACAGCGACGCCTTGGGCGTGAGCAGGCCAAGAACTCCCCCGCCCGGCCATGTCTCCGTAATCTTTGATTCAGATTTCGCTATCGGGCCGCATGCCCGGTCTCGCCGGCGGCCTCAGCGTGCGGCAGTGCCCAGTCTCAGGCCCAGCATCTCTTCGAGCTCCTGGTGGGAGACGCCGTAGGTCTCGGCGACACACGCGCCGCCGTCGGCCGATAGATCGGGACCGACGTCGATCACTGCGACGTCGCTGTATACCCGGGACACGCAGCGGACGCCGGTGAGCGGGAGGGTGCAATCGGGCACGAGCTTGGGCCGGCCGTCCTTGGTCAGCAGCGTCATCATGACGATGCTGCGCTTCGCGCCCACGGCCAGGCCCATCGCGCCACCCACCGCCGGCACTGCCCCCGGCTTGCCCGCGGACCAGCTCGCGAGGTCGCCCGACGTCGAGACCTGGAACGCGCCCAGCACACAGACGTCGATGTGGCCGCCACGCGAGGGGCGTGCCGAACCCGGTCGGCGTGAAGAAGCCGCCCAGTCCCGCACAGGCCGCACGGATCCGCTCGGCCTGCTCACGTCCGGGTACGGGCCAGATCAGCCTCGATCTCGCGAGCGGCGTGCAGCAGCGGCGGCAGGAACCCGGCGACCATCTCGTCGACGGGGCCGCGGCGCACGGGGGCCGAGACGTTCACCGCCGCGACCACCCGGCCCGCCGCGTCGCACAGGGGCGCGGCGATCGAGCGCAGGCCTTCCTCCAGCTCCTGGTCGACGAGCGCCCACCCCTGCTCCTGGACGTTGTTCAGCTCCGCGCGCAGCAGCACTTTGTCGGTGATGGTGCGCGGGGTCAGCGGGGCCAGGGTGACGGTGGCCAGGAAGGCCTCCCGCTCGCCGTCGGGCAGATGTGCCAGGGCCGCACGGCCCATCGAGGTGGCGGCCGCCGGGAATCTGGTGCCGACCTGGATGGCCGCGGACATGATGCGGCGTGTCGCCACGCGGGCCACGTACACGATGTCGGCGCCGTCGAGCACCGCTACCGACGAGGACTCGCCGACGTCCTCCGCGAGCTGTTCCAGGTGTGGCTGCGCCACCTCGGGCAGCGACAGGCTCGACAGGTAGGCGTATCCGAGCTCGAGCACCTGAGGACGCAGGGCGAACACCCGGCCATCGGTCACCACGTAGCCGAGCTCGACCAGGGTGTGCAGGAAGCGTCGCGCCGACGCCCGGCTGAGCTCGGCCTCGCGGGCCACCTCGCTCAATGTCATCCGGGCACGGTCCGCGCCGAACGCGCGGATCACCGCGAGCCCACGCTCAAGAGACTGCACGAACTCCCCCGACCGGGTGCCGGCATCCTGAACGATCTCGCTCATCTCAGGTCCTCCCTGCCGCGTGCGCGTCCGCTTCGCATCCCCGGCCGGGCATTCGGCCGCTCCGCCTTGCACGTGTGCGACCGAGGGGGGTGCGTCGCCTGGGCAGCACGCCCGTCCGGAACTTCCCAGGGCCGGCGGCAGAGCGCATCGTCGAGCTCCCCTGCCCGACGCCCTGATCGTTCTCCGAACGGGTGTGCCGCACGTGAACGTAGCGACAGCCGGGAGGCGCGGTCAACAGTCGTGTGGCCTGGGTCACGACCGTGACTCGACCGGATGCGCATGACGGGGAACGCCCGGCTGGGCCACTCCATGGGCCGGCGACACGAGAAACGGTCCCGACTCCCCGCAACGACGAGGCCCCGACCAGCGTTTCCGCTGGCCGGGGCCTCGTTCCTGCTGTGCGCCCGAAGGGATTCGAACCCCCAACCTTCTGATCCGTAGTCAGATGCTCTATCCGTTGAGCTACGGGCGCAGGACATGCTGTGGTGGTGCAACCGGCCCGCCGTTCGCACGGCCGACCGACGAGAACCTTACCGCCTGTTCGGCGCGGACCCAAACTCAAATCCGCGCTTCCTGAGGAGAACTCCGTCACAGCTCTCCGGAGGATCGGCTCGCGATCCGAACCGACGTTCCGGAGCCTCCCGCAGTAAAGGCCCCGGGCGTCACGCGCGGCCGGGACCTTCCTGGCGGAGACGGAGGGATTTGAACCCTCGAACGGATTGCTCCGTTACCACCTTAGCAGGGTGGCGCACTAGACCTGACTATGCGACGTCTCCTCGCGACAGCTTCGACCCAGGCAGGGCGATGCCGCGCGGCCCAGGGTACCTGTCCTACGGCGGGCTGAGCAAAGCGGGGAGCCCGGCGGCTCCTCGACAAGGCTCGATTCGCCGTCATCCCGCCAGTTTTTCGCGTGCGCGGCCCCGTGCGCAGGGTCTGCGGACCGCCCGGGCGACGTCGGACGACACCGGGCCGGGGGCTGATCGCGCCTATTTCATCCAGCGTCAATAGCGAGTAGATTCGCGGTCATGGACTACGACGTCTTGGTCATCGGGTCGGGCTTCGGCGGCAGCGTTGCCGCCCTCCGCCTCACCGAGAAGGGCTACCGGGTGGGCGTGCTCGAGGCGGGCCGCAGGTTCGCCGACCACGAGTTCGCCAAGAATTCCTGGCACCTCAAGCAATTCCTGTGGGCTCCGGCCCTCGGCTGCTACGGGATCCAGCGGGTGAGCCTGCTGCGCAACGTGCTGTGCCTGACGGGGGCGGGCGTGGGCGGCGGGTCCCTGGTGTACGCCAACACGCTGTACCGCCCTCTTGACCCGTTCTACGCGGATCCCGCCTGGTCGCACATCACCGACTGGAAGGCCGAGCTCGCGCCCTACTACGACCAGGCGGAGCGCATGCTCGGCGTCGTCCCGTACCACGGCCGGTCCCCCGCCGACGAGATCATGCGGGGCGTCGCCGAGGACATGGGCGTGGGCCACACGTTCCGCCCCACGCGGGTCGGCGTGTACTTCGGGCCGGGCGGCGCCGAGGCGCAGTCGCCCGGCCGCCGGGCCGAGGACCCGTATTTCGGCGGCGTGGGCCCGGAGCGCACAGGCTGCATCGAGTGCGGCGAGTGCATGACCGGCTGCCGGCACGGCGCCAAGAACACCCTGGTCAAGAACTACCTCTACCTCGCGGAGCGCGCGGGCGCCGTGGTGCACCCGCTCACCATGGCCGCCGTCGTCCGCCCGCTGCCCGACGGCGGCTACGAGGTCCGCACGCACCGCACCGGCAAGAGGTGGGCCGGGAAGCGGACCTTCACCGCGCGGCAGGTCGTGTTCGGTGCCGGCACGCTCGGCACGCAGCGGCTGCTGCACGCCATGAAGGACTCCGGCACGCTGCCGCGGCTGTCGGAGCGGCTCGGGCACCTCACGCGCACCAACTCGGAGGCGCTGCTCGGCGCGATGACGCACAAGGTCGGCTCGATCGACTACTCACGCGGCCTCGCCATCACCTCGTCGTTCTACCCGAACGAGAACACCCATATCGAGCCCGTGCGCTACGGCCACGGTTCCAACGTCATGGCGGCGCTGCAGCACATCCTGGTGGACGGCGGGCCGTTCCGGTTCGTCCGCTGGATCGGCGAGCTGGGCAAGAACCTGAAGTGGCTGCCCGTGCTGCTCGACTGGCGCCGCTGGTCCGAGCGGACGGTCATCGCTCTCGTCATGCAAGCCCACGACAACTCGCTGACCACCATGACCAGGCGCTCGATCTTCGGCCGGTTCATGACATCGCGGCAGGGCACCGGCGCCCCCAACCCGAGCTGGATCCCCGAGGGGCACGAAGCCGTGCGTCGGATGGCCGACAAGATGGGCGACGACGGCGTCGAGGGCATCGCCGGCGGCACGATCGGAGACCCGTTCAACATCCCGCTGACCGCGCACATCCTCGGAGGGTGCGCGATCGGCTCCGACGCGGACGGCGGCGTCGTCGACCCTTACCTGCGCGTGTTCGGCCACGAGGGGCTGCACGTCATGGACGGCTCAGCGGTCACCGCGAACCTGGGGGTCAACCCCTCGCTCACGATCACCGCGCAGGCCGAGCGCGCGTGCGCGCTCTGGCCCAACGCCGGGGAGCCCGACGCGCGGCCCGCCCTCGGCTCGGCCTACGTATCCGTGGAACCGGTGCGCCCCGTCGCCCCCGTGGTACCCGAGGCGGCGCCGGGCGCGCTGCGCCTGCCCATCGTGGGTATCACCTAGCGTGTTGTCGAAGTAGAGCGCTTGTCCGGCAGGACTGCTCCGCGGGCGGCCGCCGTGACGGACGCGATAGACCGACGGGGCGATGACTCTACGCCTGCCGTCAGTGCCCGATCCTCTCGTGA
>NZ_JBHUUX010000130.1:0-4661 GCF_042670845.1 Promicromonospora sp. NPDC057138
CAACCAGTTATTTAAACAAGCAATTACAACTGCGAAAGCGCCAGGGAGACTCGGACAAGCGCTCTACTTCGCGGCCCTTCGCGGCTTGTGGCGTAGGTTGCTCCTCGTGCAGATCGAGTTCACCGCTCCCCTGTGGCAGTGGCAGGTGCGTACCGACTCCTGGTGGTTCGTCACCGTGCCGCCCGAGCACTCCGACGAGCTGGCCGACCTGCCCCTGCCACCGCGAGGCTTCGGCTCGATCCGGGTGCGGGTCACGGTCGGCGCGACGACGTGGACGACGTCCGTCTTCCCGAGCGACCGCAACAGCGGCTACGTGCTGCCCATGAAGAAGAAGGTGCGCGAGGCCGAGGGCCTCGTCCCGGAGAAGCCGGTGCAGGTCACCCTGGAGACCATCGACATCTGACCGCCTGGCGGGTCAGGCCGTGTGCACGAACTCGATGACGCCGTTGGCGATCATCTGCGTGGCGATCGCCGCGAGCAGCAGGCCCGCGATCCGGGTCACCAGCGTCACGCCGGAGTCCTTGAGCACCCGGTGCACCAGCCCTGCGAACCGCATGGCCGCCCATGTGCAGACGCACACCGCCACGATCCCGATGCCGATCGACGCGTAGTGTCCGACCCGCGACTCCCCTGCGTACACGCCCTGCTGCACGAACACCATCGTGGCAACGATCGTGCCCGGCCCGGCGAGCAGCGGTGTCGCCAGCGGCACCAGAGCGATGTTCTTGGCGGCGCCCGCCGCGTCCCGCTCGCCCGAGTCCAGCTTGCCCATGAGCAGCTCCAGCGCCACCAGCAGCAGGAGCAGCCCGCCGGACGCCTGCAGCGCCGCGAGCGAGACCCCGAGATGCTCCAGCAGGAGCTGGCCGAACACCGCGAACACCACGATCACGCCGAACGCCACGAAGATCGCGGTACGCGCCGCACGCCTCCGGTCCTGCGCCGTCATCCGCGAGGTCAGCGCGAGGAACACCGGGACGGTGCCGGGCGGGTCCATGATCACGAAGAGCGTCACGAACACCTCGGTGAAGAGCGCGACGTCGAACCAGGTCACCGGAGCACCTCGAGAGTGCCCTGCGCGGCGATCGCCTCCAGCACGTCGGGCTCGGTCGTGTTCTCGCCGATGAGGTTCCGCTTGCCCGCGCCGTGGAAGTCGCTCGACCCCGTGACCAGCAGGTCCAGGGACTCGGCGACGTCGCGCAGCCGACGGCGCGTGTCCGGGGTGTGGTCGCGGTGGTCCACCTCGAGGCCCGCGAGGCCCGCCGCGGCGAGCTCCTCGATGGTCGAGTCGGGGACTACTCGGCCGCGCGCGTCGGCCCCGGGGTGCGCGAAGACCGGCACCCCGCCGGCGGCGCGGACCGCGCGGACGGCCGCGACGGCGTCGGGCGCGTAGTGGCCCACGTAGTACCGCGTGCCGGGGCGGAGCATCGTGGCGAACGCCTCGTCGCGGTCGCGCACGACGCCGGCCGCCGCCAGCGCGTCCGCGATGTGCGGGCGGCCGATGGTCGTGCCGGACTTGGTCTGGGCGAGCAGGTCCTCCCACGTGATCGGGTAGTCCTCGCCGAGCAGGGCGACCATGCGCCGGGCTCGGGACTCGCGGTCGTCGCGCGTGCGCTCGGTCTCGGCCAGCAGGGCGGGATGCGTGGGGTCGTGCAGGTAGGCCAGCAGGTGGACGCCGGTGCCCCAGCCGGTGGTGCGGGCGATCGCCGAGATCTCGGCGCCGCGCACCAGGCCGACCTGGTAGCGCACGGCCGCCTCGGCAGCCTCCGCCCAGCCCGACGTCGTGTCGTGGTCCGTGATGGCGAGCATGGTGACGCCGGCCAGTGCGGCGACCTCTACCAGGCGCGCTGGCGAGTCGGTGCCGTCTGACGCGGTGGAGTGCGTGTGGAGGTCGATCACTCCACCAGGGTAGAGATCCCCGGGCCCCCCGCGTGCCCCCGGCGGCGTGAGGTGCGGCACCCCCGGGGCGCCGTCCGCCGTCGACCGGCTACCGGGCGGCAACCCCACACAGCACGTTCACGGGCTGTTCCGCCGTCGTACGCCGCGTGCCCCAGCCGTTCCCGCATCATCGAAGCAATGAACAGCAGCGACCAGAACCCGCAGGACGCCCGCACGAGCGTCGTCTTCGTGCACGGCATGCGCACCTCCGGCGCGATCTGGGAGGACCAGGTCGCGCACGTGAACGCCGCCGGCCACGAGGCCGTAGCGGTCGACCTGCCCGCACACGGCTCGCGCAGGCACGACCGGTTCAGCATGGACGGCGCCTTCGAGGCGCTGGACGACGCCGTCGCCCGCCTCCCCGCCGGGCCGGTGGCCCTGGTGGGGCTGTCCCTCGGCGGCTACACGTCGCTCGCGTGGGCGGCCCGGCCGGGCACCACGGACCGCCTGGCGGGCGTGCTCGCCGCCGGCTGCACCTCCGACCCGAAGGGCAAGCCCGTGCGGCTCTACCGGGACGTCGCCAAGACCGTGGCGGGCGCCGCGTACCTCGCGCGCCGGCTCACCGGCCGCGTGGTGCACCCGAGCGTGCACCGCCCGCGCCTCTCGGTACCCGCGCTGAAGCCGCCGTTCGGCTCGCTGCGCAGCGCCCCCGGCGGCGCCGACCTGCGGCAGGTCGAGATCTCGCCGCGGCGGACCGCCGAGATGTACAGGCCCACCTGGGACGTCGTCACGGACGCGCTGACGCACCTGGCCGGGCGCTCCTCGGTCGCCAACGTGCGGGCCGCGCAGGTCCCGGTCTGGTTCGTCAACGGCGCCCGGGACGCCATGCGCATCGGGGAGCAGCGGCACCTCGCCGCGGCTCGCGACGGGTCGCTCGTCGTCATCCCGGGTGCGGGGCACGACGTCAGTGTGGAGGCCCCCTCGGCCTTCAACCGGGTGCTCACCAGGGCGCTTGCGGACTTCAGGCGGCGTGCGTGAAACACTGGGCGCATGAGCGAGCCCACTACCACATCGCACACATCGCAGCCTGACGAGCAGGGAACCGCCGATCGCGGTTCCAACCGTTCGCACCGTCCCGCCTCGACCGCGTTCAAGAACTTCGTGATGTCGCGGTGGGCCCCGCGCGCCGAGCTCGGCCTGACGGCGTCGCCCGCCGCTCCGTACACCGTCGCCCGACGCGCCGCTCTCTCCGAGCGGCTACCCGGCCAGCGCCTCGTGATCCCGGCGGGCTCGCTCAAGACCCGGTCCAACGACACCGACTACCGGTTCCGGCCGCACTCGGCGTTCGCGCACCTCACGGGCCTGGGCACCGACCAGGAGCCCGACGCGGTCCTGGTGTTGCACCCGGTCGAGGACGGCGCCGGCGACGGCGGTTCCCACCACCACGCCGTGCTGTACGTGCGCCCCCTCGCGCCGCGCGACAACGAGGAGTTCTACGCCGACGCCCGCTACGGCGAGTTCTGGGTCGGCGCCCGCCCGTCGCTGGCCGACATCGAGACCCTCACCGGCATCGAGGCCCGCCACATCGACGAGCTGGGCGACGCCCTGGCGAAGGACGTCGGCGACGGCGGCGTGCGCCTCCTCGTGGTGACCGACGCGGACGACGCCGTCGAGTCGCTCGTCGAGGAGCTGCGCCTGGAGGCCGGCGAGGACGAGGAAGCCCTGTCCGACGATGCCCTCGTCGAGGCCACGTCCGAGCTCCGGCTCATCAAGGACGAGTACGAGATCGAGCGGATGCGCGAGGCCGTGGCCCGCACGATCGAGGGCTTCGCGGCCGTCGTCCGCGCGCTGCCCGCCGCGAAGGAGCACCGCCGCGGCGAGCGCGTCGTGGAGACCACGTTCGACGGGAACGCGCGGCTCGAGGGCAACGCCGTCGGGTACGAGACGATCGCAGCCTCGGGCGAGCACGCCACGACCCTGCACTGGATCCGGAACGACGGCGAGGTGCGCTCCGGCGACGTGCTCCTGCTCGACGGCGGCGTCGAGGTCGACTCGCTCTACACCGCCGACGTCACGCGCTCCCTGCCGGTCGACGGCGAGTACACCGACGTCCAGCGCAAGATCTACCAGGCCGTGCTCGACGCCGCCGACGCCGCGTTCGCCGTCGCGAAGCCCGGTGCCAAGTTCCGCGACGTCCACGCGGCGGCCATGGAGGTCATCGCGGCCCGCCTCGAGGAGTGGGGCTTCCTGCCCGACGGCGTCACCGCCGCCGACGCGCTCGGCGAGGACGGCCAGCAGCACCGCCGCTGGATGGTGCACGGCACGTCGCACCACCTCGGCCTCGACGTCCACGACTGCGCGCAGGCGCGCCGCGAGCTCTACCTCGACGGCGTCCTGGAGCCGGGCATGGTGTTCACCATCGAGCCGGGCCTGTACTTCAAGGCCGACGACCTCGCCGTGCCCGAGGAGTTCCGCGGCATCGGCGTGCGCATCGAGGACGACGTGCTGGTCACCGCGGACGGCAACGAGAACCTCTCGGCGGCGCTCCCCCGCCGCCCGGAGGACGTCGAGACCTGGATGGCATCGCTGCGCTGAGCCCTGGCGGCGGGTTTCGCCGGCGGTGGTGCGGCGGTGCTGGCGCGACGGCGGTGGTGCAGCGGTGCTGGTGCGGCGGCCGTGGTGGGACGGCGCTGGGCGCGGCACCGAGTTCGGTCCGTTGCACGGGCGAACAACTGACTTCGGTCGGTTGCTCTGAGATCGGTCGTTTGATTGACCGATCTCAGAGC
>NZ_JBHUUX010000131.1:0-3403 GCF_042670845.1 Promicromonospora sp. NPDC057138
CCCGCTCTACCTCGCGCACCCGGGCACCGCGAGGTAGAGCGGGTGTCCGGACAGGCGCTCTACTTCGGCGAACGGGGTCAGGCCAGCGCGTCCTTGAGCTTTGTCTTGGGGTCCAGAGCGCGGGTCAGGTCTACCTCTAGCGGCACGCTGCGGTTCATCAGTTTGCGCACCTGGCCGACCTCGCGCGGGGAGTCGACGAGCAGCACGGCCCGGACGGTCGCCACGCGGTGGCCGTCCGGGGTGCGGCGGGGGTGCCGGTCCAGCGCGTTCTCCAGGTAGAGCGCGGCCCAGCCGCCACCCGCGGTCGGCCTGCCCGCCACAGCGCCGCCCGTCGCGCCCGGCCCGCCCGTCGCACTCGGCCTGCCCGTCGCACCCGGCCCGCCCGCTGCGCTCTGCCCGCCCGCTGCGCTCTGCCCGCCCGCCACACCCGGCGCACCGCGCAGCACCACCTCGTCGAACGGGGACGGCACGCCGAACAGCGCCAGGTCGTGCCCGAGCTGCTGCGAGAAGACGTACGGTGCGTGCGCCGCGACCGGTTCGAGCCCGAGCCGGGCGCGCACGTGCTCCGGCTCCGCAGCGCGCTCGTCGAGGCCGAGCAGGGCCCGCACGGTGGCGTCGGGGTCGTGCAGGGCTGCCGACCAGTGCCCGCCCGGGACCGGCCCGAACACCGGGTGCTCGCGCGTCGCGATGTCGCCGACCGCCCAGACGCGGCGCAGGGCGTCCAGGTGCAGCCTGCCCGCCGGGTCCGTGGGGGAGTGCAGCCCCATGAACCGGCCCGCGCGGTTGACCCGCAGCCCGCCGTTCGACTCCAGCGGCAGCGAACCGGCGAGCCAGCCCGACGCCGGGCGCGCACCCACCGCGGCCAGCACCAGGTCGGCCTCCAGCACCCGCCCGTCGGCGAGCGTCACGCGCGCGCCGTCCTGCGCGTCCTCGCGCGTCCCGGGCAGCACCTGGTCGACGGCGACGCCCGTGACCAGGGTGACCCCGGCGTCGTCGTACCAGGGGGCGAGCAGGCCGCCGACCTTCCGGCCGAGCTGCCGCTCCAGCGGCACCGGACCCGCCTCAACGACCGTGACGCGCGCGCCAGCGCCCGCCGCGACCCCCGCGACCTCCGCCCCGATCCAGCCGGCGCCCACCACGACGAGGCGCGTCCCGAGCACGAGGGCGGCCCGCAGCCGCTCGGCGTCGGTGGCGGTGTGCAGCGTGACGGCGGCGTCCCAGCCCGCGGGGCGGATGGGCGCGCTGCCGCAGGCCAGCACGACGGCGTCCGCCACGACGTCGTCGCCCGACGACGTCCGCACCACCGCCCGCTCCCGGTCCACCTCGAGGCGGACGGCCGGGTCGGCGAGCCGGAGGTCGTCGGCGAGAGCGGTCAGGTCGATGCCGAGATCGTCGGCGAGCCAGACCGGCTCGGTGCGCTTGAGCAGCTCCTTGGACAGCGGCGGACGGTCGTAGGGCGGCAGACCCTCCGCGCCGAGCACCGTCAGGTGGCCCTCGAAACCGTGCTTGCGCAAGGCCGCCGCCGTTTGTGCCCCCGCCAGACCCGCACCCACGATGACGACGCTGCTGGGACTCTGTGCTGAAGGCGAGGGCATGGATCTCACGGTAGCTCGCAGGCCGCCAACCTGGGAACGGACCATGATTCAGGTTGCAAGCAGGTCACGGGTCTGCAGAATCGCGACGTTTCGGTTGTACCCTCGTGGCGTGGATCTCAGTGAGACGCGGACCGCCTCCGGCGCACGGGGTGGCGCCACGACGCTCCTCGAGCCGGCCCCGGCCGGAACGGCTACGCTCGAACGCACCGGACAGGCGGGACTGGCTACGGCCCCGACCAGCCAGACGACCAGCCAGGAGCTCGACCGCAGTGAGCCGCTCAGCGGCGAGGCCTCCGACATGACCCTCCCCGAGCTGCAGCGCAGCAACCTCGCGATCTGGCTCGTTCTCGTGGGCGTGGCTATCTCGGTCGCGCTCGGGATGGTCGCCGGCGCCCGCGCCGGGGCGATCGGGATCGGCGTGGTCCTCGTGGTGTGCGCGATCTTCCGCGCGGTGCTCGACAACCCGGTGGGGCTCGTCATCCGCACGCGGACCGTCGACATCGTGCTGTACGGCGCGACGGCGGTGCTGATCGGCATCCTTGCCGTAGCGACGCCCAGCATCTGACGCCCGGCATCTGACGCCCAGCATCCGACGTCCGGCGGGCGTGCCCGCCCGGCGGGTCAGCGCTCCGCGCCGCCGAGGGACCCCGTCACCGGCTGCTCCGACTCGACCACGCACAGGATGCGGCGGTCGCCCTCGGCCCAGCTCTCCTCTGACGGCGCGATCGGCCAGTACAGCAGCTCCGACTTGGCCCACCGCATGCCTACGAACTTCGCGAACTGCGGGTAGCAGTACGCGTCCGCGGCGTCCCACAGCGCCTGCTGGGTAGGCGTCGAGCGGTTCCCGGCGAGGCTGTCGGGCGCCGTCGTCTCGGCATAGATCTCGCCGCCGTGCGCGGTGGTGCAGGGCACCACGGGAATCCGGTACAGGGTGGTCTGGCCCGACGTCGCGTTCGTGTCGATGCAGTCGCCCACCTGCAGGTCGGGAATCTCCGCCCCGGCCGTGGCCGTCGTGTCCGGCGGGGCCTGCTCGTCGGCAGGCTCCGGGTCGCCGGTCTCGGGCAGCGGTCCGGGGGTGGAGCCGTCCGCCGGGGGCTCGCTGTACAGGTCGGACGGCAGGTCGGGGATCGCCGTGGCATACAGGTCGTCCGTCGGCGCGGGAGACGACGTCGGGGCGGCGAGCGGGGCGCCGTCGTCGGGCAGCGTGATGCCCAGCGGGCCAGCCAGGGCCGGCGGGACGAACGACTTGGCCGCCGCGACGAAACCCGCGGGGAGCGACGACGCGTACGTGGGCGCGGCCGCGATGCCGATCGCCAGGCCGACGATGCCCAGCACGCCCAGTGTCACCGCGCCCAGGGCGAAGTCGAGGGTGTGCACCGAGGCCTTCTTCGCGCGGCGGGCGTTCCCGGTGCCGTTGGCCTCGGCGGTGCGCATGGACTGCACGAGTGCGGGGATCGCGAGCGGCCAGAAGAGCAGGAACGCGGCGACCACCCAGCCGACCCGAGTCGGGTACGGCAGGCCGGACTCGTCCTCGGCGGCGTCATGCTCGTGAGCGGCCTGGGGAGCGTCTCCCGCAGGAGCCTCGCCGTCCTCAGCAGCCGGTTCCGGCGACGCTGCGGCCTCCACGGCGTCGTCCGGGTTCGCCGTCTCCGGATCCGTCAGGTCCGGTTCCGTCGCGTCCCCGGGCGTCTGCTTCGTATCGGCCATGGTGCGCGATCGTAGCGTCGTCGACCACGGCCCCGGAAGCAGAGCTCCCCGGACCGGACGAGTCATCGGCAGAACGTCAGGTGGTCGGTAGTTCGGACTAC
>NZ_JBHUUX010000132.1:0-3203 GCF_042670845.1 Promicromonospora sp. NPDC057138
GGGCGAGGCTTTGGCCTCGCCCGCCGCCGGCACGGATCACGAAGTCGTGATCGTCCAGACCTGGTTGGTGCTGCTGGTGTTGCAGGTGTACTGCTTCAGGCGGGCGCCGTTGGCAGTGGATGCGCTCGGGACATCGATGCACTTGCCCGAATTCCGGTTCTTGAACTGGTGGTCGCTGCCCACGCCGATGCGCTGCCACTGCTGGTTGGTGCCCGCGTGGCAGGTGTACTGCGTGATGTTTGCGCCGTCGGCCGTGGACGCGTTGTTGACCTCGATGCACTTGCCGGAGTGCTGGGCGACGAGGTTGTAGTAGCCGTTGCCGAGGTCGTTCAGCGCGATGCGCTGGTTCGTCCCGGTGCCGCAGGTGTACTGAACGACCTCGGCCGCGTTCGACATCGAGGCGGCGACGACGTCCATGCACTTGCCGGAGTGCTTGGCTGCGATCGTGCCGACGCGGGACCCGGAGCCGGTACCCCCGCTGGGGTTCACGTCATCGCCCATGGCATACCGGTACTGGTTGGCGCCCGAGTAGTTGCGGATCGTCAGGTCGAGCGCTGTGCCGCTGCCGCTCTTGATGTACATGGAGTACCAGTCGTAGCCGATGCTGCCCGGCTTGCCGCCGGCGGCCGGCCAGTACACGCCGCCCATGGAGTTGTCGCGCATGACCTGCGCGACCGCCCGCAGGTACCGGACCATGTTGTCGGTGCTGCCGCTGTCGTTGTAGTTCAGGCCGTTGTTCATCGCGGAGCCGAACTCGGTCACGACGGCGCGCGACGCGCAGTTCCCCAGGCGGGTCGTGATGTGCGACTTCCAGGCGTCGTAGGTCATCGCGCCGTACATGAACGTGTACGTGTGGAACGAGAGCAGGGTGTTGTTGAAGCGTGAGTCGTTGCAGACGTCGCGCAGGTCCTGGCTGGAGCCGGTGCCGCCGATCAGGACGCGGCCGGCGGGGGCGTTGCTGTGCGAGCTGAGCCAGGCGGCGGCCGTGTCGCGCCATGCGGTCGAGGAGTAGCCGTTCGGCTCGTTCATCGGCTCGAAGTAGACGAGGCTGTTCGAGGCGTACTGCGACAGGATCGTGTCCCACATGGAGTTCCAGGCGGCGGTGTTCGTGACCCTGCCGCCGGAGGCGGCGCCGTCCTCCCAGTACCCGAGGATGACCTTCCACCCGCGGGCCGTGGCCGCGTCGATCGTGCCGCGGTAGGCACCCCACCAGGCCGTGCCGACCGTGTGGGTGTTGACGGGCAGGCGGACGGTGTTGACGCCGAGCGTCGACTCCATGTCGCCGTAGAGCGCGTTGGCCTTGGCCTTCACGGTGTCGTAGCTGTCCGACGATGAGAGCCCGTCGAGCACCAGCGGGCTGGTCGAGAAGTTGTCACCGGCGACCGCCCAGTTCATGCCGCGGAACTGGGAGGTGGCCGCAGTGGCGGGAGCGCTGCCCGCGACGGCGGTGAACGGCAGGAGGGTCAGGGCGGCCAGCAGAGCGACCGCCAGGCGGGCCCGGGGTTGCCGGGCGCGTGGGGAGGTTGGGCGGAGTGTCGTCACGGTTCAACCCATCTCGCGCTTCATTGCGCGTGTTCGTCGATGACCTAACGGAGTGCTTCGATGCTGATCGTTTCCGAGGCCAGCAACGCCGTAAGAGTCCCACTCGAACAGTAAGTGGTCAAGAGTGGGCCTTAAACGAACAGAAACGATCACGCACAGCGTGTTCGATCAGTCGGGCCACCACGATCGCGCCCACGAGATCATCTCCGTCCAGACCTCTTGGGCACGTCGAAGAGAAGAGGCTGGCGTAGCGCCAGTTGCGGTCAAGCCTCGACCACCTGCGCGTCGCGGCCCAGGAGACGCAACGCGTCGGACCATGGGTCGGTGCCGGTCTCGGGGAGCGCTCCGGCGAAGACGCCCGGCGACCCGCCGGGACGGCTCGCGATCTTCCGGGCGTAGTCGAGGACGAGCCGGGTGACGGTCTCGTTCGGCCGGTAGGCGTCGCCGAGCGCTGTCGCGACGTCCCAGGCGTGGACGACGGTGTCGAGGAGCTGCATCGCGAGCGCGTCCGCCGCTGGCACATCGACGTCGAACTCGGCCAGGTGGACGGTCCGGTCCGCGTCGGCCTGCCCGAACGCGGACCGCAGGGCCGCCACGGACGCAGCCCACTCGCGGACGCCGTCGGCGGCGGTGAATTCCGGTCCGGCGTACGCAGGCGCCTCCGCGTCACCGGCAGCGACGGCGGCCGCGAAGCCGTTGTTCTGGCCGATCATGTGCGACAGCAGGTCGGCGAGGTCCCAGCCGTCGCACGGCGTGGCGAGGCTGAGATCGCCCTGGGCGGCCCGCTCGACGAACCGGCCGGCGTCGGCGAGGGCGTCGTCATGAAAGGTGCGCATCTCCGAATAAGTAAGCATGCGTAGACGATACACCCCCGTAGATCATACGTCCCTGGTTAGGATCACCAGGTGGAGCGACCAGAGCTTGGCTACCTGCTGACCCGGCTGGTCCGGGTGGTGATCGCCCGGGAGGAGCCGATCTTCGAGCGCGCCGGCCTGCGGATGTGGGACTACGTGGTCCTCAGCGCCCTCGCCGGGAACGACGCACCCACGCAGGCGCAGCTCGCGGCCCAGGCCGGGCGTGACAAGACGCGGCTGATCGGCAACCTCGACCGCCTCGAGGAGCTGGGGCTGGTGAACCGCGCGCCCGATCCCGCGGATCGCCGCAACCGCGTCGTGTCGCTCACCCCCGAGGGACGGCGTGTACACGGACGCTGCAGGGCCGCCATCCACGAGATGGAGGACGATCTCCTTCGTGACGTGCCAGCCGGCGATCGTGCCGCCTTCGAACGGGCGCTCACCACGCTGACCGGGTCTCTGGATGAAACTGCGCCTCACCCCTCGGCCGGCTCGTGAGGCTCATGCGCGCTCGACCAGGGCGACTGCCCGGTCCAGGCCCCGCTCCCGAACGACGCGATCCCCGAGCCTCGACGCAGCGGCCGCCGTCGCCGGTGCGCACGCTTCAGTAATCCGGTGGGCCAGCGCGGGCCCGGTGAGCTTGCGCTGGGACAGGGGCTCCGGGCCGACGCCGCGCGCGTGGGTCACGCGTCCCCAGAACGGCTGGTCAGCCACGAACGGGCACACGACCTGCGGTCGCCCCGCCGTGAACGCCGTGCCCGTGGTGCCGGCTCCGCCGTGGTGCACGATCGCGGCCATCCGCGGGAA
>NZ_JBHUUX010000133.1:0-2929 GCF_042670845.1 Promicromonospora sp. NPDC057138
TGCGGGCGGTGGGTCACCTCGCGAGGTGACCCACCGCCGTCGTCATGCCCGGACCCCGACCGGACAGCGGGTCAGCCGGCGAGCTCCGCGACCTCGGCGTCGGACAGCGCCCGGTCGAAGACCCGGACGTCGTCGACGTCACCCCGCAGGTGGTCCACCTCGTTGCCGCCGTACTGGCCCCGGCCGATCACGAGGGAGCCCTCGGTGTCCGGCGCGGTGCAGACGCCCTTGGTGGCGACCAGCTCGCCGTCCACGTAGAGCGACAGGGTGCCGGCCTCGGCGTCGCGCACGCCCGTCAGGTGGTACCACTGGCCCGGGACGGGCTTGGTGGGCGAGAGTGCACGCGTGCCAACAAAGCTCATCGCCCAGCGCTGGTCCTGCCCCGAGTACTGCAGGAAGAACGCGCTGTTGCTCCCGGTGTCCTGGCTGACCACGGTCTGGAAGCCGCCGTCGGCCACGTCCAGCCTGGCCCAGGCCGAGACGCTGTAGGAGCCGCCCGTGCGCACCAGGGACTGTCCTGTGTCGGCCTCGCCGGCGCCGTCGAACGACAGGCCGCCGCCCGCCAGGCCGTCGGTCCAGGTGGCGCCGGTCAGGGTCGCGTCGGCGTCGCCGACGCCGTCCGCCGCCACGGTGCCCGATCCCTCGTCGAAGCCCCAGGCGTGCACGCCGGCCAGGCCGGGCGTGCCCGGGTCGACCACCGGCGGCTCGCCGCCCGTGCCGTCGGCGCCCGCGATGATCGACTCGTTGACGGCCCGCACCTGGCCGAAGTCCATCTTCTCGACCTGGCGGTCGTAGGTGAAGAACCCGTTGACCTCGTGCTCGACGTCGGTGATCTGCGTGTAGATCGACCCGCTGATGCCGCACTGCTGCGCCGACGTGAGCACGTCCTCCTGGTTCTGGACGTAGCGGCGGGTGAGCGTGGCGGCGTCGGGCGTCATCTCGTACGCGTGGCCGTCGTCGAACCACATGTGCCTGTCCACCTCGAGGCCGAAGCCGCCGTGCTCGCCGTCGATCGACGCGCGGGTCGCGTCCGGCACCGGCTGGGCCGGGCCTACGTACTGGTGCCAGTCGAGGACGTCGCCCGCGCCACTGTCCCCCAGCGAGTCGCAGCAGTTCACGCCGGAGTGCGCGTTCACCAGCCGCGTCGGGTCCTGCGCCTTGACCTCCCGGGCGATCCGCCCGGTCGCGTCCCTGGACCACTCGCCCCAGCCCTCGTTGAACGGCACCCAGCCGATCACGGAGGTCCAGCTCGAGTTCTGGTCGACCATCTCGTGCAGCTCGCGCTCGAAGCGCTCCTGCGCCTCGACCGGCGGGCGGCCGGGCTTCATCGCCGGCATGTCCTGCCACACCAGCAGCCCGAGCCGGTCGGCGTGGTAGAACCAGCGGTCCGGCTCGACCTTGATGTGCTTGCGCACCGTGTTGAAGCCGAGCTCCTTGTGCCCCACCAGGTCGAACGCGAGGGCCTCGTCCGTCGGCGCGGTGTAGATACCGTCGGGCCAGTAGCCCTGGTCGAGCGTGGACAGCAGGAACAGGATCTCGCCGTTGAGCGTGACGTGGTTGCGCCCGTCCTTGCCCTTCGCGATCCCGATCTCGCGCATGCCGAAGTAGGAGCCCACCGTGTCGACGACCCGGCCGCGCGCGTCCCGGACGTACACCTGGAGGTCGTAGAGGTACGGGTCGTCCGGCGTCCACAGGTGGGCACGGGGCACGCGCACCGAGACCTCGTCGCCGACGACGCCGGTGGCGCGCGCCACGGCTGTCCCTTCCCCGCCCTCCGCGCCCATACCGCCCTCCGCACCCATACCGCCCTGCGCGCCCGTCGCCGCACGATCGGCGTCGGACGCCGCGCTCCCCCTGCGCACGACGACGTCGACCCTGCGGCCCGCAGCGGCGTCGCTGCCGTCCACGGTGAGGGTCAGGGTGCTCGTGTCGACGTCGGTGGTCATGTCCAGCCGCTCGGCGTGGGCGCCGGCGACCGGCTCCATCCAGACCGTCTGCCAGATCCCGGAGGCGCCCTCGTAGAAGATGCCGCGGTCGGGGACGTTGCGCTGCTTGCCGACGGGCTGCCAGGTGGCGTCGGTGCGGTCGGTGACGCCGACCAGCACCTCCTGCGGGCCCGACGCCGTCAGGGCGTCCGTGACGTCCGCCGAGAACCGGCCGTACCCGCCCTCGTGGTGGGCTACCTCCTGCCCGTTCACCCACACTGTCGCGGCGTGGTCCACGGCGCCGAAGTTGAGCAGCACCCGCTGGCCCGACGTGCGCCAGGTGTTCGGCACCGTGACCGTGCGGCGGTACCACATGTGGTCCTCGTGCCGGTCGATGCCCGACAGCTCGGACTCCGTCGGGTAGGGCACCAGGATGTCCTCGGCGAGGGTCTCGCCGAAGGGCGGCGCCTCGCCCTCCGCGGCCCCGGCGAACTCCCAGAGCCCGTTGAGGTTCGCCCAGCGGTCGCGGGTGAGCTGGGGGCGGGGGTACTCCGGCAGCGCGTTGTCCGGCGTGACCTCCTCGGTCCACGGCGTCGGCAGGTGCGCGTCGGTGACCGGCCACGCGGCCTGGTCGCCGTCGGGCCCGGTGGCGGCCGGTGCGGAGGTACCCGGCACGACGGCGAGCACGGCGCCGGTGGCGAGTGCCACGAACGCCGCGCCGACCCGGCGTCGGGCAAGGGGTCGGGCAAGGGGTCGGGCAAGGGGTCGGGCAAGGGGTCGAGCTGTGGCTGGTACGGGGGTGGCGGAGAGCTGTCTGCGGTGCGACCTTGCTAGCGACATCGGCGTCACCTTCCTGGTCAGAGCACTACTGGCTACGTTGCCAGGCATCACCGTAGCGGCGGGCAGCGGCGTCGCCTACCCTCATTTCCGCCATTTCAATGCGGCAAAAAACCGTGGACAATCGTGGCCCCGCACGACGACGCCGGGCGGGTGGCTTCCGGAGA
>NZ_JBHUUX010000134.1:0-2603 GCF_042670845.1 Promicromonospora sp. NPDC057138
CTTCGACCCGGCGCAGCGGCCGGGCGCCGTACGCCGGGGGGCTTCATGCTTAGATGCTTTCAGCACTTATCCCTTCCGCACATAGCTACCCAGCGATGCCTTTGGCAAGACAACTGGTACACCAGCGGTGCGTCCATCCCGGTCCTCTCGTACTAAGGACAGCTCCTCTCAAATTTCCTACGCCCACGACGGATAGGGACCGAACTGTCTCACGACGTTCTGAACCCAGCTCGCGTACCGCTTTAATGGGCGAACAGCCCAACCCTTGGGACCGACTACAGCCCCAGGATGCGATGAGCCGACATCGAGGTGCCAAACCTCCCCGTCGATGTGGACTCTTGGGGGAGATAAGCCTGTTATCCCCGGGGTAGCTTTTATCCGTTGAGCGATGGCCCTTCCATGCGGAACCACCGGATCACTAAGCCCGACTTTCGTCCCTGCTCGACTTGTAGGTCTCGCAGTCAAGCTCCCTTGTGCCTTTACACTCTGCGAATGATTTCCAACCATTCTGAGGGAACCTTTGGGCGCCTCCGTTACCTTTTAGGAGGCGACCGCCCCAGTCAAACTGCCTGCCTGACACTGTCTCCCACCCCGATTCAGGGGTGCGGGTTAGAATTTCAATACAGCCAGGGTAGTATCCCACCGACGCCTCCACCGAAGCTGGCGCTCCGGCTTCAAAGGCTCCTACCTATCCTGTACAAGCTGTACCAAAATTCAATATCAGGCTGCAGTAAAGCTCCACGGGGTCTTTCCGTCCTGTCGCGGGTAACCTGCATCTTCACAGGTACTATAATTTCACCGAGTCTCTCGTTGAGACAGTGCCCAGATCGTTGCGCCTTTCGTGCGGGTCAGAACTTACCTGACAAGGAATTTCGCTACCTTAGGACCGTTATAGTTACGGCCGCCGTTTACTGGGGCTTCAATTCAAAGCTTCGTGATGCCACTAACCTCTCCTCTTAACCTTCCAGCACCGGGCAGGCGTCAGCCCCTATACTTCGCCTTACGGCTTCGCAGAGACCTGTGTTTTTGCTAAACAGTCGCCTGGGCCTATTCACTGCGGCTCTCTCGGGCTTGCACCCTAACAGAGCACCCCTTCTCCCGAAGTTACGGGGTCATTTTGCCGAGTTCCTTAACGAGAGTTCTCTCGCTCACCTTAGGATTCTCTCCTCGCCTACCTGTGTCGGTTTGCGGTACGGGCACCTTTCACCTCACTAGAGGATTTTCTAGGCAGTGTGGAATCAGGAACTTCGGTACTATATTTCCCTCGCCATCACAGCTCAAGGTACATGGTGACGGGATTTGCCTCGTCACCCCTCTAACTGCTTGGACGCGCTATTCCAGCAGCGCGCTTACCCTATCCTCCTGCGTCCCCCCATTGCTCAAACGGTGAAGAGGTGGTACAGGAATATCAACCTGTTGTCCATCGCCTACGCCTTTCGGCCTCGGCTTAGGTCCCGACTAACCCTGAGCGGACGAGCCTTCCTCAGGAAACCTTAGGCATTCGGTGGAAGGGATTCTCACCCTTCTTTCGCTACTCATACCGGCATTCTCACTTCTAAGCGCTCCACCAGTCCTTACGGTCTAGCTTCTCAGCCCTTAGAACGCTCTCCTACCACGGACACCAACGGTGTCCATCCACAGCTTCGGTGATACGTTTAGCCCCGGTACATTTTCGGCGCAGAGTCACTCGACCAGTGAGCTATTACGCACTCTTTAAATGGTGGCTGCTTCTAAGCCAACATCCTGGTTGTCTAAGCAACTCCACATCCTTTTCCACTTAACGTATACTTTGGGACCTTAGCTGGTGGTCTGGGCTGTTTCCCTTTTGACTACGGATCTTATCACTCGCAGTCTGACTCCTAAGGATAAGTCATTGGCATTCGGAGTTTGTCTGAATTCGGTAACCCGATGAGGGCCCCTAGTCCAAACAGTGCTCTACCTCCAAGACTCTTACCTTAAGGCTAGCCCTAAAGCTATTTCGGAGAGAACCAGCTATCTCCAAGTTCGATTGGAATTTCTCCGCTACCCACACCTCATCCCCGCACTTTTCAACGTGCGTGGGTTCGGGCCTCCAGTAAGTGTTACCTTACCTTCACCCTGGACATGGGTAGATCACCTGGTTTCGGGTCTACGACCACGTACTCAATTCGCCCTATTCAGACTCGCTTTCGCTGCGGCTCCGCCTCTTCAGCTTAACCTCGCTTGAAATCGTAACTCGCCGGTTCATTCTACAAAAGGCACGCCATCACCCATTAACGGGCTCTGACTACTTGTAGGCACACGGTTTCAGGTTCTCTTTCACTCCCCTTCCGGGGTGCTTTTCACCTTTCCCTCACGGTACTGGTTCACTATCGGTCACTAGGGAGTATTTAGCCTTGGGAGATGGTCCTCCCTGCTTCCGACGGGATTTCACGTGTCCCGCCGTACTCAGGATCCACTCTGGAGGGAACGAAGTTTCAACTACAGGGTTGTTACCTTCTTTGACGGGCCTTTCCAGACCTCTTCATTTACTTCGTTCCTTTGTAACTCCGTGTAGAGTGGACCAGGCGCTGCAGGTGATGCAGCTCGTCAGCGGGGCGGACGACGAGGACCTCGCGGCACTG
>NZ_JBHUUX010000135.1:0-2176 GCF_042670845.1 Promicromonospora sp. NPDC057138
CTCGACCACCGGTGGTCGAGCCTGTCGAGACCGAACAGGCGCTCTACTTCGCGGACCCCGGGGTTACTCCGGGTAGTTGCCGCGCTTCTTGCTCATCGGCTTCGGCAGACGCGACCGGCGCAGCTGGTAGGCGCGCGTGATCGTGTACATGAGGAGCCCGCGCGGCACCTCGCCGAACTTCGCGTTCAGGCGCTTCTTCAGCGACCGCCACATGAGCCAGGCGTCGATGACCGTCAGGAACAGGAACCCGTACAGGCCGAGCATCACGACGATGCTGAGCTGCGGGTACTGCTGCGTGAAGAACGTCGCGAACAGGAAGAGGAACGCGACAGGCAGGAAGAACTCGCCGAGGTTCCAGCGCGCGTCGATGTAGTCGCGCACGTACCGGCGGACCGGGCCCTTGTCCTTGGCCGGCATGTACTTCTCGTCGCCGGTCTGCATCGCCTGGTAGGCCCGCTCGCGGTCGATGCGCGACTTCTCGCGCTCGGCCTTCTTCGCGGCCCTGCGGTCGTCCGGGACGAGCGGACGCTTGTTCGCGGCCTGCGCGACGTTGCGCTTGGGCGTCGGGCGCCCCTTCTTGGGGGCGTCGGCCGGCGTCGTCGCGGACGCGGAATCCACCTCGTCGGGAGAGTCGCCCACTGGGGTCACGCCCTCTGGTGTCGAAGTCTTGCTGCGGGAGAACACCTCCCCAGCCTAATCGCTCCCGCGAGCCGTCCGCTGCCAGCCGTTAACGTGGGGCCGTGACCATCGATACATCCGCGGCCCTCCGCGCCCGCGTCGCCGAGCTGTTCCCCGCCCTGCAGGCCGATCTCGAAGCGCTGGTGCGCATCCCGAGCGTCTCGGCCGCCGCCTTCGACCAGGCGCACGTCGCGGCCAGCGCCGCGGCCACCGAGCAGCTCCTGCGCGACGTCGGCCTGCCCGACGTCCAGATCCTGTCCGCACCGCGGCCCGACGGCACGCCGGGCGCGCCCGCCGTCGTCGCGCGCAGGCCGGCGCCCGAGGGCGCGCCGACCGTCCTCCTGTACGCGCACCACGACGTGCAGCCGCCGGGCGACCCCGCGACCTGGGACACCGCCGACCCGTTCGAGCCCACCCAGGTGGGGGAGCGCCTCTTCGGCCGCGGCGCGGCCGACGACAAGGCGGGCATCGTGGCCCACCTGGGTGCCCTGCGCACGCTCGGGCTGCCCGACGGCGCGGACCTGCCCGTCGGCGTGACCGTGTTCCTCGAGGGCGAGGAGGAGTCGGGGTCGCCGTCGTTCCGCGCGTTCCTGGAGGCGCATCGCGACCTGCTCGCGGCCGACGTCATCGTCGTCGCCGACTCGATGAACTGGAAGGTGGGCGTGCCCGCCCTCACGACGTCGCTGCGCGGCCTGGTCGACGGCGACCTCGAGGTACGGGTCCTGGAGCACGCCGTCCACTCCGGCATGTTCGGCGGCCCGGTCCTGGACGCCGTCACCCTGATGTCGCGCCTCGTCGCGACGTTCCACGACGACGCGGGCGACGTCGCGATCGACGGCCTGGTCACCGCGCCCGAGCCGCAGGTCGACTACGACGAGGCAGCGCTCCGGGCCGACTCCTCGCTGCTCGACGGCGTGACCCTCGCCGGCACCGGCACGGTCTCCGGGCGGATGTGGACCAAGCCCGCGCTGTCTGTGATCGGCATGGACGTGACGTCGGTGGCCGAGGCGTCCAACACGATCGCGCCGAGCTGCACCGCGAAGATCTCGCTGCGCCTCGCCCCCGGTCAGGACCCGGCGGCGGCCGACGCGGCGCTCGCCGCGCACGTGGCGAAGCACGCGCCCTTCGGCGCCCAGGTCACCTGGCGCTCCGGCGAGGCGGGCAAGCCGTTCCTCGCGCCGGGCGACACGGCGGCGATGCGCGCGGCCCGCGCGGCGTTCACCGAGGCCTGGGGCACCGCGCCGGTCGACATCGGCGTCGGCGGGTCCATCCCGTTCATCGCCGACCTGCTCGAGGTCTTCCCCGAGGCCGCGATCCTCGTGACCGGCGTCGAGGACCCGGACTCCCGGGCGCACGGCGCGAACGAGTCGGTGCACCTGGGCGAGCTGCAGAAGGTCGTCCTCGCGGAGGCCCTCCTGCTGACCAAGATCGCCGAAGGCCTCTGAGCGTCGTCGCGAAGTAGAGCGCTTGTCCGGATCAGCCTGGGGTTGGCCCAGGC
>NZ_JBHUUX010000136.1:0-1942 GCF_042670845.1 Promicromonospora sp. NPDC057138
ATGTAGACGTAGCCCTTGCGCTTGTTGCCCCACGCGGCCGGGTTGGCGCCCGCCTCCAGGACCTCCTCGGGGAGCGCGAAGCTCGCGTCGTCGCCCCGGACGCCGAAGCACATCGCGGCCGGGAGGCTCGCCCGGGTGTCGGTGGAGAGCTGGTAGCCGGAGGCCCGCTGCATGGAGACGACGAGGGTGACCCCGGCGGACCGGGCTTCCTGCGCGATGCCGGTGAAGACGTCGTCTCCCAGCTCCCGCAGCAGCTTGGCGGCCTCCTCGAACCAGGCGACCAGGTACGGCATCCCGTCGCAGCCGCAGGCGCCGGCCGAAGCGCAGGAGTGCGCGGCGTCGGTCTGCGTCTCGGCGGCCGCGGGCTCCCAGGCGCGGTAGCCGTGGTCCCGCAGCCAGGCGGTGCGGGCGGGGATGACGGCCTGGACGGCGGCGACCATCGCACCGGCCGACGGGGTGTCCAGCGCTGCCCAGTCGAGGGCCGGGACGAGCGGCTGGAAGTCCTGGCCCGCCTTGGCCGCGTCGCTGAGCCACACGGCGACGTCGGAGCGGGTCAGCAGCTCGAAGAGGACGTCGAGGGCGCCCTCGGTCTTGCCCGAGCCGGTCATCCCCATGATGAGGATGTGGATCGCGTCCAGGAGCGGGAGCACCAGGTCGCTGCCGTCGTCGTAGACGCCGATCCGCAGCGGCACGGCGACGGACTGCCCGGGGGCGAACGGGCCGGGCCACAGGGTCGGGGTCTTGAGCATGTCCTCGGGCACGATGACGAACTGCCCCTTCCGGGCCGAGTCGGGGTCGTGCTGGATGCGGATGGCCGTGGTCGGCACGTCGAGGGCCGACGCGATCCGGGGGATGGCCTTGGAGACGTCGTCGTTGGTCAGCTCCCCGGCGGGCAGCTCGTAGGGGACCGTGACCCTGTTGGGTTCGACCTTGACGTCCTTGAGCTTGGTGCGGGCCAGTCCGACCTTCTCCAGGAGGCCCTTGTCCGAGGACTCGCCGGAGCCCTCCGGGGTCGAGGAGCGCATGACCTGGCGGATGTTCCAGGACAGGGCGAGGGTCGCGCCGCCCATCAGGTACAGGTCGGGGAGCGGGCCGCTCATCGGCCCGGACAGGGCGGCGGAGGTGAGCCACGCCGACCCGGCCGCCACGGTGATGGCGGAGTGGAGGCGGCGCTGCTGGCCGGTCGACTTGCCCGCCCACCAGGTGGCGGCCGTCAGGGCGGTGGAGGCGAGGGTCAGGCCGACGCCCGCCCACGGGGAGTTCGACCACATGGCGTTCGCGCCGGCGCCCGCCAGGCCGACGCCGCCCGTGACGATCCACGGCGGGGTGTAGGGCTTGGCCCGGTGCCAGAGCCAGGCCCCCATGCCCGTGCCGCCGCCGGAGTTGAGGCGGTCTTCCTGCTGCTGCTGAACGTCCTTGTTGCTGGCCATGAGGTTCCCGCCTCTCAGAACTTGAAGGGGTTGGTGGACGCCGGGCGCTGGGGGCGCGGGCGCATCAGGTCGGCGTACTCCCGCTGGAAGGCCCCGTACGCGGCCACGGCGTTCTTCGCGGCGGCCGTGCACCCGTCGCTCGCCCGCTTGAGCTTCCACGCGACCTTCTTGGCCCGCATGCGGGTCTGGACGGGGTTGTCGCCCGGCAGCGCCTGCGCCTGGCCCAACCTGGCCTCCAGGATCTTCGCGGCCATGGCCAGCTCGATGGCCGCCTGGATCATCAGCGCCCGCAGGTGGTTGCAGTAGTTGCGGACGTCGTCCGCGTTGTTGAACTCGGGCTCCCCGAGGATGAACTGGGAGCGGCCCTTGCCGGACTGCCCAGCGCCCCCGCCCTTGTTCGTCGTGCGGTTGACCGTGACGTTCACCGGCGGGACGAACGAGCCGCCCATCGCGCCGACGAACCCGCCGGCCGCCGCTCCCGCGTTCGCGAACTTGCTGCTGTTGCTGTTCGT
>NZ_JBHUUX010000137.1:0-1915 GCF_042670845.1 Promicromonospora sp. NPDC057138
TCTTGTAGAAGGCGAGGGCGGTGAGTAGTGATCGAGTCCGCAGTCGGACTTCGCGGTCTCGAAGCAGTCCTCGACCGCCCAGCGCAGACCCATCACCCGGATGATCTCGGCGACCGGGGTGCCGGTGCGGGCGTGGACGGCGAAGTAGGCGGTC
This sequence comes from Promicromonospora sp. NPDC057138, assembly GCF_042670845.1. Classification (NCBI taxonomy): domain Bacteria; kingdom Bacillati; phylum Actinomycetota; class Actinomycetes; order Micrococcales; family Promicromonosporaceae; genus Promicromonospora; species Promicromonospora sp. NPDC057138. Next base: position 155 of record NZ_JBHUUX010000137.1, read on the forward strand.
TGGGACGGATCGCTGATGGAGCGGCGGACCAGCAGCAGGTGGACGAAGCCGCGGCGGGGGCCGTCGTTCTCGGTGCCGCCGGGCCAGGTGACCTCGGCCAGGGCCCAGTCGTAGCGGCGCCCGCCCTTGGTCCCGGTGCCGCACGAGCGGCGCTCGAAGCGCAGCGGGACACGCTTGGCCAGGGCATCGGCCCGCAGCGGTCCGGTCCCGTGTGTCACCACGGTCTCGTCCGCCGGTACCGCCATCACATACGGGATGCGGCGGCGCTCCAGTGCCGCGCGGAGCTTGCGGTCCTGGCCGTAGAGGCTGTCGGCGGCCACCCAGCCGAAGGGCACCCCCGCCCGCCGGCAGCGCTCCACCATCCGCCGGCCCAGTTCCGGCTTGGTCACCACCTCCCTGGCCCGGGGCCGGGGGATCTTCGCGTCCCGGCACCGTTCGGCGTCCTTGGTCCAGACGGCCGGAACGTACGCCTCCCGGTCGATCAACGCACGTCCGGTGTCGGTGGCGTACGCGCAGAACACCATGACCTGGCAGTTCTCAACCTGTCCGGTGATTCCGGCGTACTGCCGGGCCACCCCGGCCGACTTGGTGCCCTTCTTCAAAAACGCCGTCTCGTCCAGCACCAGCACTCCGTCCGGCCGCCCCAGATGAGCAGCGACGAACGAGCGCACGCAGTCCCGGAGCTGGTCGGCAAGCCACGTCGAGCGGGACAGGAACCACTGCACCCGGTCCGGACTCGCGTGCCCGACATGCTCCGCGATCTGCCAGCCGTTCTTCCGCTCGATGGGCGCGATGAGCGCCTTCAGATACGCCTCCGCCGTCCGCCGCCGGTCCACCCGGCCGAACACCCGGGCCATCGAGGCGAAGAACTCCTCGAACCAGCCCGACCACACCTGCACCGCACGCTCCGTCTCCATGAACAGACCAACGCGTCACACGCTCAACAGACACTCACGGCTGTAGTACCAGGCGGATGTGGGCGCTGGGGCTGTACAAATCGGTGGTGCTGGTGCTGTTCCTGCTGCGGCAGAACCCGGTCCAGTCAGCGGCGGCCGAGTTGTTCGGGGTCTCCCAAGCGACCGTCTCGCGCCGCTGGACTGTCCTGCTGCCGGTGGTGGAGAAGGCTCTGGCCAGGCATGTTCCCGATCCTGTCGGGGCTTCGGCCGGCCGTGTCGTGCTGGTCGACGGAACCCTGGTACCCACCTGGGACTGGGCGAGCGAGGGCACCACGATGTTCTCCGGCAAGCACCGCGACACGGGCTTCAATCTGCAGGTTGCCGCCACGCTCACCGGGGACCTGCTCGCGGTCTCGTCGCCTGTTCCGGGCTCGCGCCACGACATGCACGCCTGGCGCCGGTCACACTTCCCCAAAGCCTTCGCCGAACGGGAGGGCATCGGCGATCTGGGCTACGTCGGCTCCGGACTGCTCACCCCACGGCGCAAGCCGCCGCGCCAGGAACGATCCACTGGGGACAAAGTGGCCAACCGTTCCATCAGCACACTCCGGGCCGCAGTCGAGCGGACCATCGCGCACCTGAAGGACTGGAAGATCCTCGCCACCCGCTACCGCGGCCCTCTCACCCGCTTCGCCCTCGTCGCCAAGACCGTCACCGCACTTGCCTTCTACAAGAAGGACTGGTGAAACCCCGTGAATAGGGCTCCCGGAGTGGCGGCCAGGAATAAAGACCATGGCCGATTTGTTTGCTTTGGCGTGGTTCGTATACCTGTGCAGTGTTCCTGCCAGCCCCTGGTCTACCGGGT
>NZ_JBHUUX010000138.1:0-1766 GCF_042670845.1 Promicromonospora sp. NPDC057138
GTGTATAAGAGACAGGTGTGCACCGAGGTCGGTCCAGGCCTGTGCCGACCTCGGTGCACACTGCCGACCTCGCTGGCCCAGCTCAGGAGAGTGCCGATCTGCAGCGGCTCGCCGACGTCGCGACCGGAGCCACCACGGCCGGAACCAGGCCGGGCGCCGGAGCCGACCAGCCCGTGCGGATCTCGCTCGCCCTGCCCGTCCGGGAGCCGTTCGACGCGCGCGGCGTGCTGGAGTTCCTCGCCGTCCGCTCGATCGAGGGTGTGGAGTCGGCCGACCTGAGCACCCTCCGGTACGCCAGGACGGTGGACCTGCCGCACGGCCCCGGGGCATTCGAGGTGCGGGTGCCGCGTCCGGGCGGCGGCCGGGTCGAGCTGGACCTCGAGCTGGCCGACCTGGCCGACGCCCCGGTCGCCGTCGCCCGCGTGCGGCGCCTGCTGGACCTCGACGCCGACCCGGTGGCCGTCGACTCAGCCCTCGCGGCCGACCCGGTGCTCGCGCCGTCGGTCGCCGCGGTCCCGGGCATCCGGGTGCCGGGCACGCTCGATCCGGCGGAGCTCCTGGTCCGGGCGATAGTGGGTCAGCAGATCAGCGTCGCCGCGGCGCGCACGCACCTGTCGCGCCTCGCGAAGGGTGTCGGCGCCCCGTACACCTCTGCCTTCGACGGCCTCACCCGCCTGTTCCCCGCGCCCGCCCAGGTGGCCGACGGCGCCGCGGCGCACCTCCGCCTGCCCGCACGGACCCTGGCGACGGTGCTCGGCGCCGGCCAGGACCTCGCGGACGGGACCCTCGCACTTAGCGTCGGCGACGACCCCGACGACCTGCGCCGACGCCTGGTCGCCCGGCCCGGCATCGGCCCGTGGACGGCTGGCTACGTGGCGCTCCGCGTGCTCGGCGACCCCGACGTCCTCATGGACGGCGACGTCGCCCTGCTCGCCGGCGCCCGCAACCTCGGGCTGGTCTCCGCCGAGGAGTCCCGGCCGCACCAGTTCAAGGAGCTCGCCCGGCGCGGCGCGGCGTGGGCGCCCTGGCGCTCGTACGCCGCGATGCACCTCTGGCGCTCCGCCTGACATGTCGGACGCCGGGGTCACCCGAGCGAGCCGCACGTCTGACAACTCGACCGCACGGAAGGAAGATCATGAACGCGACGACCCTCACCACCCCGGACGGGCCCTTCAGCATCATCGTCGACACCGTCCCCGCCGACAGCAAGACCTCGGTCGGCGCGGCCCAGGGGGCGGTGCTCGCCGCCGGGTGGACCGCCGACCTCGACGCGCTGCTCGGGCTCGTTCACCCCAGCCTGCGCCCGGCCGCCGTCGACTCCGACACGGAGGGCGGGCCGAGGACGCGGCCGGCGGCGTCGGACGGCGTGCTCGCCGAGGCCGCCGACGCCGTCCGCGCCTACTACGACGGCGACCACGGGGCGCCCGGCCGGGTCCCCGTGGTGCAGGCGAGCGGGCCGTTCCGGACGCATGCGTGGGACGTGCTGCGCGAGGTGAAGGCCGGCGAGCGCCTGACGTACAGCGAGTACGCGGTGCGGGCCGGCCGGCCGGCCGCGGTGCGCGCGGCAGCGGGGGCGTGCGCCATGAACGCGGCGGCGCTGTTCGTGCCGTGCCACCGCATCCTGCGCACGGACGGCACCCTGGGCGGTTTCCGCTACGGCCTCCCGATCAAGGAAAGCCTCCTCGCCCGCGAGGGTTCGGCGAAGTAGAGCACCTGTCCGAGTCTCCCGGGTAAGCCGGGTGACTCGGACACTGTCTCTTATACAC
>NZ_JBHUUX010000139.1:0-1732 GCF_042670845.1 Promicromonospora sp. NPDC057138
TGATCGTTGCGCCCAAAAACCGGCGCGAAGGCGCAACGATCACGCCCACAACAAGGGGGCGGGGCGGGTCAGAAGCCTGCCGTGATTCTCGTGAACTCCAGGTTCGGCTGCTCGATGCCGCTGCAGCTCGACGTCACGCCGCCGCCGGGGCAGCCCCGGTCGCGGTTGACCGCCCAGTACGCGAAGCGCGACAGGCCCTGCGCGGTGGCCCAGTCGCGGATCTCGGTCCACTGCGCGGGCGTCGTCGTCTCCTGCATGTCCGAGAGACCGTTCATGCCGGAGATGCCGGAGTGGGCGTACGCCTCGGCGTCGGACCAGCCGTTCGCGGCCTTGAGCTGGTCCTTCAGGCCCTGGGCGGCGCTGATGGTGTCGGCGACCATGTCGGAGCCGCCGAAGTCGAACGTCATGATCGTGTAGTTGTCGATCGGGGTGCCCAGCTCGGCGGCACGCGTGATGAGGCGGGCCCCCGGACCGGCCGGGCCGCTGATCGCGGTCGGGATCGTCACGACGGTCTGCACGTCCGGGTTGTTCTGCTTGACGAGGGCGATCGCCTGCAGGATGCGGTCCTGGACGGCGTAGTCCTCGTACTCGTCGGTGTTCTCGATGTCGAAGTCGACGGCGTCGGGGCCGTGCGCGTCGATCACCTGCTGCACGGCGCCCGCGAGCGCCTCCGGGCTGGAGCAGCTCGGCCCCAGCTTGTTGCCGGAGTACCCGCCGAACGAGATCTGCACCTGGCCGCCGGCGCCCTTGATCGCGTCGATGGTCTGCTGGTCGACGCCGCCGGTCAGCGGCCGCTGCCCGTCCCACGCGGGCGTGCAGCCGCCGGACGACAGCATGAACGCCATGGTGAACGCGGAGACGCCGGTCTCGCTCATCACCGAGGTGGCGTCCTGCGGGTCGCCCCAGCCGAGGAACAGGTAGGGCGCGCCGGGCATCTTCGCGGCCTCGGCCTGGGTACCGGCGTCGCCGTCCGCGGTCCGGGTACCGGCCGCCGCGGTGACGGCGGGGTCGCCGGCGCCGACGGCGGGGTCGCCGGCGCCGTCGGCACCCGCCGCGGTGGCGCCGACCATGCCGCCGGTGACAAGCAGTGCCGCGGTCAGCGCGCTGAGGACGCCGAGGCGCCTCGGGTGTGTCTTCATCGTCGTCTCCCGAAGGTGTCGGTCGAATAAGTAAAGAGACCGTACAACCCGGGTGAAATTTCGCGCATCAGGGTTATCCCGTACCCGCTATCGCCGCTCCTCGGTGAGGTTGCCCGCGGCGTCCAGCCGGATCCGGGCGTCCAGGCCCAGCCGGTCCAGGAACGCCCCGTCGTGGCTCACCACCAGCAGCGCTCCCCGGTACGCCGCCAGCGCGTCCACGAGCTGGTCCGTGCTCGCGATGTCGAGGTTGTTCGTCGGCTCGTCCAGCACCAGGAGCTGCGCGGGCGGGTCCGCCAGGAGCAGCCGCGCCAGCGCCACGCGGAACCGCTCGCCGCCCGACAGCGTCGCGACCGGCCGGTCCACCGCCGCGCCCCGCACCAGGAACCGGGCCAGCCGGTTGCGCAGCTCCCCCGGCGGCACGTGCGGCGCACCCTCCCGCACGGCGTCGAGCACGGAAGACGCCTCGGCCAGCACATCGACCCGCTGCGGCAGATAGGCGACCCGCCCGGTCACCACCTCACCCCCCGCCCCGCCTCGTTGAGTGCTGGGTATTTGTCGAGTGGAACCGGTTCCACTCGACAAATACCCAGCAC
>NZ_JBHUUX010000140.1:0-1732 GCF_042670845.1 Promicromonospora sp. NPDC057138
GCCCTGTCTCGTATACACATCTCCGAGCTGGTGGGGCAGGAGATGTTCCAGGAGCCGGCGGATCTCTGCCACGGTGAGTGTGATGACGCTGCTGGTGGGATCGTTTCTGCTGCCCCCTTTACGACGTGGTGCGCGATAGGCGGGGAGCGGTGGAGGGGCCGGGTTGGACTTGCGGAATGATTGCTGCTCATGAGGCTGGGGTGGGCGCGTGGGGTGTTGTCGCATCGGATCTGTACTGGTCTGCCGCGTCGTCGGCTGGGGAAGCTGATTGAGGAGCTTGCCGGCCCCTGGCTCGCGCAGCAGGAGGGCCGGCTGCGCGAGCGCCGTGGTCATGAGCGGCTGCGTGCGGCCGGGGCGGGGCCGGATCGGGGGCTGGTGTTCACCGACCGGGTGATCGCCACCCTGGTCGTTCTGCGTTTCCAGCTCCCGCACCAAGCCCTGGCCGTGTTCTACGGCGTGGACCGCTCCACCATCACCCGGGCCGTCCACGAGATCCGGCCCCTGCTCGCGGCGCGGGGCTTCGCCGTCCCCGGCAAGCCCGGACTGCGGCTGCGTACCCTCGCGGACGTCTTCGCCTACGCCGCGGCCGAAGGCGTCGAACTGCGTCTCGACGGCACCGAGGTCCAGGTCCGCCGCCCCGCGGCGAACCGCCCCGGACGCCGGGCGTTCGTCTCGGGCAAGAAGAAGCGGAACACCAAGAAGCCCACCGTCATCAGCGACGGCAAGGGCCGGCTGCTGTGGGCCGGAGCCGTCCGGCCCGGCCGCATGCACGACGTCACCGCCCTGCGTACCGAAGGCATCGAGGAACTGCTCCAGCAGTATCCCGAGGTCAAGGTCAAGGCCGATTCCGGTTACCAGGGGCTGGCCAGAGACTTTCCCGGCCAGGTCACCGCCCCACCGCTGAAACCGAAGAAGGGCGCCCCGCCCGACGAGATCACCGCATGGGAACGGGCCCGCAAAGCCCAGTCCTCGGAGCGGATCTGCGTCGAGCACGCCATCGCCGAACCCAAGCAGTGGAGACCCCTGCAGCGCTGGACCGGGCGCCGCGAGTACTTCGACGACACCATGCTCGCCATCGCCGGGCTGGTCTCCGACCGCTGCGCGGAGCGCTGAAGATCACCAGCCAGACCCTCCGGGCCAACACGCCCCCCCTCAATCGCGCACCCAGTCGTAACTTCTCACTGGTCACAGGTGCATCTTCCATCAGTCGGATACACCGAATTTCATACAGTCCCGATCCACGTCATCGGCTGCCAGCCCCACGCCCAGGGTCTTTGCATGAAGTGATCTTGTCCGGGTTTATCCGGTGAGGCTGAGGAGGGCCAGGGGCCGGCGGTAGTCGCGGGCTGCTCGTCGGAGGGCGGCTGCGATGTTCTTCTGGCCGTCCTGCCGGTGGAGGCCGATGGCCAGGTTGCGGAGACTGGCCATGGTGCGGGGCAGCCCGGCGGTGCGGATTTTGGAGTCGTCCTCGCGGAAGGTCCGGTCACGGACGTGGTGGAGGAGGTTCTCGATACCCCAGTGGCCTTTGATCCAGGAAGCGAGCTGGGCTCCGGTTGCCGCGCCGGGCGGCAGGCTGGTGATCAGGTAGACGCGCTCGATGGACAGCTTGCCCGAGCCGAGGTCTCGTCTCCAGCGCACGACTTGGAGTGCCTGGCAGGCGACGAAGGAGGCATCGATGCTCAAACCTCAGATCTCAGCGACCCGCGAGCTGCTGACCCTGGACGGGCTGTGG
>NZ_JBHUUX010000141.1:0-1639 GCF_042670845.1 Promicromonospora sp. NPDC057138
GATTAGTTGATACCCCGTCCATCCGGTTCCGGATGGTCGAGGTTCCTTTGAAAAAGTCCACCCCTTCGGGGTGGCACACACAGCGAGGACGCTGTGGACAGCCGGCCTTATTCCGGTCTGGCTGTCCCGCTCAACGCGAGTGTCTCACCCGATTACGGGTAAACATTCACGGAGAGTTTGATCCTGGCTCAGGACGAACGCTGGCGGCGTGCCTAATACATGCAAGTCGAGCGAATCTGATAGGAGCTTGCTCCTTCTCAGATTAGCGGCGGACGGGTGAGTAACACGTGGGTAACCTGCCTGTAAGACTGGGATAACTCCGGGAAACCGGGGCTAATACCGGATAACTTTTTCCTTCGCATGAAGGAGAATTGAAAGGTGGCTCTAGCTACCACTTACAGATGGACCCGCGGCGCATTAGCTAGTTGGTGAGGTAACGGCTCACCAAGGCGACGATGCGTAGCCGACCTGAGAGGGTGATCGGCCACACTGGGACTGAGACACGGCCCAGACTCCTACGGGAGGCAGCAGTAGGGAATCTTCCGCAATGGACGAAAGTCTGACGGAGCAACGCCGCGTGAGTGATGAAGGTTTTCGGATCGTAAAACTCTGTTGTTAGGGAAGAACAAGTATCGTTCGAATAGGGCGGTACCTTGACGGTACCTAACCAGAAAGCCACGGCTAACTACGTGCCAGCAGCCGCGGTAATACGTAGGTGGCAAGCGTTGTCCGGAATTATTGGGCGTAAAGCGCGCGCAGGCGGTTTCTTAAGTCTGATGTGAAAGCCCACGGCTCAACCGTGGAGGGTCATTGGAAACTGGGAGACTTGAGTGCAGAAGAGAAGAGCGGAATTCCACGTGTAGCGGTGAAATGCGTAGAGATGTGGAGGAACACCAGTGGCGAAGGCGGCTCTTTGGTCTGTAACTGACGCTGAGGCGCGAAAGCGTGGGGAGCGAACAGGATTAGATACCCTGGTAGTCCACGCCGTAAACGATGAGTGCTAAGTGTTAGAGGGTTTCCGCCCTTTAGTGCTGCAGCTAACGCATTAAGCACTCCGCCTGGGGAGTACGGCCGCAAGGCTGAAACTCAAAGGAATTGACGGGGGCCCGCACAAGCGGTGGAGCATGTGGTTTAATTCGAAGCAACGCGAAGAACCTTACCAGGTCTTGACATCCTCTTGACCTCCCTAGAGATAGGGATTTCCCTTCGGGGACAAGAGTGACAGGTGGTGCATGGTTGTCGTCAGCTCGTGTCGTGAGATGTTGGGTTAAGTCCCGCAACGAGCGCAACCCTTGACCTTAGTTGCCAGCATTCAGTTGGGCACTCTAAGGTGACTGCCGGTGACAAACCGGAGGAAGGTGGGGATGACGTCAAATCATCATGCCCCTTATGACCTGGGCTACACACGTGCTACAATGGATGGTACAAAGGGTTGCTAGACCGCGAGGTTACGCCAATCCCATAAAACCATTCTCAGTTCGGATTGTAGGCTGCAACTCGCCTACATGAAGCCGGAATCGCTAGTAATCGCGGATCAGCATGCCGCGGTGAATACGTTCCCGGGCCTTGTACACACCGCCCGTCACACCACGAGAGTTTGTAACACCCGAAGTGCGGTGGTTGTCGGAGTTGGACGTGA
>NZ_JBHUUX010000142.1:0-1430 GCF_042670845.1 Promicromonospora sp. NPDC057138
GGCTCTGAGATCGGTCAATCAAACGACCGATCTCAGAGCAACCGACCGAAGTCATCTTCTTTGCTGTGCAACGGACCGAAGTCGGGTCAGATGGCGGGCAGCCGTGGATCGATCCGGGCCTGCCGACGTACGTCCGCCGGAATGTGCGCGGTGATTCGGTCGAGCATCGCTTTGACATCCTGCTTGTCGCCAGCGCTGACATTCTCGAGCGTGACGCCGGCTCGCCGGATGGCGTCGGCGCGAGCCTTCTCGGCCAGGTATTCCTGTGCGGGGTCGTGACCAGGGCGAACGCCGTCCGGCCGGTACTTGACCTGCCCGTCGAACTCGATGCCCAGCGCCCACTGCTCGTAGCCCAGATCGGTGTGGAAGAGCCCGGCGTCGGTCTGTACCGGCATCTGAGTGGCCGGTCGAGGCAGCCCAGCGCGGAGCAGCTCGTAGCGGACCCAGGTCTCCCAGGCGGACTGAGGACCTGCGTCGGCCAACTCGATCACCAGCCGAGCCCGCTGGATCCCGCGCCGGCCGGTCTGGGCGTCGAGCATCGCGAGCAGCTCTGCTCGGTCGGCGCCAAGGGCCAGGGCCGAGTCGGCGATGACGAGCGCTTCGAGCGGATGCAACGTCCGCGCGCAGTCGACGACCGTGCGTGCGAGTGACGTCACCGGCAGGCCTGCCGCCTCGGTGACGTCCTCGGGCGCAAGGGTCCAGGAGTACCGCTGGACGTCGTCCGCGGCGTGGCCGGAGGCGCGATAGTGCTGGTAGATGTGTGTCTCTTGGGGCGTCGTCCAGACGCGGCAGCCCAGGAGCAGCGCGGCCGACGTGTGGCTGAACACGTGCTTGGCTCTGAGCTGGGAGTGCAGCGCGCGGGCACGGGCGAGCGCCTTCTTGCGCGCTTCCCGTGGGGCTCCCGAAGGACCGTCGACATGGATCTCGTCCGGAACGCAGTACGCACCGCGTCGAACCCTGAGGACTTCGCCGGTGCGAGCGGCGGCGGCCAGCTTGTTGCGGTTGTGCTCGAGTGCGAGTGCAACCGTCGGGATCTCTACTTCGACCATGGAACGACGCTGCGTCATCCCGGGCGGGCCGGATGACCGGTTCAGATAGAGCTGTGCACAGAACGCGAATCCACAGAGCCGTAGTCGTGCTCGAACCATTGGGGCAGCGTCCTGCGGGGCTTCCCGCTGGAGATGATTTCTCGGCTCGGCTCGGCTCGGCTCGGCTCGGCTCGGCTCGGCTCGGCTCGGCTCGGCTCGGCTCGGCTCGGCTCGGCTCGGCTCGGCTCGGCTCGGGTGATGTCTGGCAGCGCCAGGCGCAGCCCCGCGACTTCGGTCCGTTGCACAGCGGCTGATATGACTTCGGTCGGTTGCACGGTGACCGATATGACTTCGGTCGGTTGCTCTGAGATCGGTCAATCAAACGACCGATCTCAGAGCAAC
>NZ_JBHUUX010000143.1:0-1402 GCF_042670845.1 Promicromonospora sp. NPDC057138
AGATGCAGGCCCAGGTCCTCATGATCGGAGAACGCACGTTGGGCACGGAGCGGTGATCCGGACGAGCGCCTTGTGTGCGCTGGAGCCCGGCTCCACTCGGATCGCGCCCCGGCGGGTGCCCAGGCCCGTCTCAAGGTCCTTGATGCGGGCCGTGAGCGATTCGAGGGTGAGCGAGCCGCCCAGCGTGACGCGGATGTCCACGCCCATCGGCGTGCGCTTGACCTTCCCCCGCTTGAGGCCGGTGAGCTTCCGAGCCTCAGTCATGGCCCGCCACCGGTCCGGCTGGAGCCGGATGGCGAGGCGGACCGGCATCCGCAGCCGGGCGGCCCACAGACCGATGCGGACGTAGCGCACGATGGCCCGCGAGGCGTCGCGGATCGCCTTGGCGAGCGCCTTGGCGAGCCACCGGCGGCCGGTCTTGCCCATCATCCAGAGGAGCAGGCAAGCCCCGACCGCGAGGAGCACGGCGAGCCCTTTCGGGCCGAGTTCGGAGAGCACATGGGCGACGGTTTCTGACCCGCCGCTAGAGTTCTGGGCAGCACTGATGATCACGAGGTTCCCTCTCGTTTTTCGTCGGTGTCAGAGCCCCGTTCGGTGTCCAACCACCTGCGGGGCTCGCTCATTTTCCGGGCCGGAATTCCGGAGCTTGACAACCTCGCGCGCATTATGCGCACGCGTGCGCGAGGCTCGCGCCGGAATTTCCGGCGGTGACTCAGTCGTCCCCGGCCGTCTTCGACCACGCCCTGACCGTGTTCGTCGCGACTGCCGTCAGCTCCGTGATCCGCCGGATCGGGAGCTCGACCTCTCGGGCCGAACGGATCAGCGGGCGAAGCTCCGCGTCGATCTTGTCGAGTTGGGCGAGCAGCTTGATCCGCTGCTGCCCCGGACCGCGCAAGGCGGCCTCTGCGTCGGCTCGAAGCTGAGCCGGTGTCTTCTGCGTCATGCGGAGCAGACTGACACACGCATAGCAGTCTGCGCAAGTGGGACGCGCGGAATCCTCTGTGGCGCTCTGCGGGCCTCTCACGGCTCAGCGCGCACCCACGGCCGCCCCGACGCTGAAAACGCGTCAGCGGGCCGTACAGGGCGCCCAGGGTCCGTAATCCTCCGTGGCCTCCCCCCACGCGGCTGCGACGAGCGTGGGGCGGTGAAAGACGGCTGGCGGCGAGAGGGGGGTGGTCGGCGCGGCGTCTGCTCGCCGTCTGCCGGGCGGTCACGGGGTCGGCCGCCGTACCGCCGCCGTCACGGACGTCGGGCGCGTACGCGGCCCTGCAGAACCGGAGATGGGCTGGCGGGGGTCACCTGCTGCCGCGAAACGGCTGAGCTCCGGCGGAAGACGCCGAAGGCTTCGGTGCAGGCGCGCGGTACCTCGGGAGCGTGTCGTTACGTCATCCCGTGCCGGGAG
>NZ_JBHUUX010000144.1:0-1282 GCF_042670845.1 Promicromonospora sp. NPDC057138
CCCGTTGTCAATCGGTTAGTGCAACTTAGGCGGCTTGGGCCAGGAGGTTCTTGAGTGCTTGGGCGGGGGTCTTCAGGTCGAGGGTGGGTCGTGGCCTGGCGTTGAGCATGGTCGCGACTCGCTTGAGGTCTTCGGGGCCCCAGCCGGACAGGTCGGTGCCTTTCTCGAACCAGTGCCGCAGGAGCCGGTTGGTGTTCTCGTTGGAGCCGCGCTGCCACGGGGAGTGCGGATCGGCGAAGTAGACCGGCATCTGCAGATCGAGCTGGATATCGACGTAGCCGGCCATCTCCGAGCCCCGGTCCCAGGTCAACGACCGGCGCAGATGCGCGGGTAGGTCACTCATCGCGGTGATCATCGCTGTCGCGACGGTCTCGGCGGTGTGATCGGTCGGTAGGTGCAGCAAGATCGTGTACCGGGTGGTGCGCTCGACCAGGGTCCCGATCGCGGAGGTGTTGCCCGTGCCCAGGATCAGGTCGCCTTCCCAGTGCCCGGGCACGGCCCGGTCGGCGACCTCGGCCGGCCGCTGGGAGATCTTCAACGCGTCCTTGAACGGCCGCCCTCCCCTGGCCGCTCCGGCCCGCTCACGCGGCTTGCGCCACGCCCGACCGGTGGACAACTGTTTGTGCAGGTCAGCGCGCAGACTCCCGCGGGACTGGACATACAGACTGCGGTAGATCGTCTCGTGACTCACCCTGGCTCCCCGATCATCGGGATGATCCTCACGCAGGACCTTCGCGATCAGGCCCGGTGACCATCCCTGGTCCATCCACCCGGCGATCTTCTCGCACAACCGGTCCTGGTCGAGCTTGTGACCCTTGGGCCGCCTGGCCCTGGCAGCAGCCTTCACATCCGCGACCCACGCGTGATAGACCCCGTCCGACCCTGTGTTCCGGCCCAGCTCACGCGAGACCACCGACTTGTCCCGCCCGATACTCACCGCGATCCGGGCCAGGGACCAGCCCAGATCCCGCCCGTGCTGGATCGAGATCCGTTCATCCAGACTCAACCGGCGCCCCGGACCTCCGGGCCGGTCCGGATCAGGCACCACACGCAGACTGTTACCACCCCTGCCCGACCTCAACAGTCCCATCCCGGCAGCCTGGACCCACCACTCACGGACCGTCGCGAACGACACCCCGCACATCACGAACGCCTGCAACATCGGCATCCCCGACGCCACAGCATCCAGCACTTCCCGCCGCTTGGACAACGGCCAGGGATACCCAGACGGCATCACAACCCCCGATCACTCGAACGTTGCACTGACCGTATGAATCCGCCG
>NZ_JBHUUX010000145.1:0-1192 GCF_042670845.1 Promicromonospora sp. NPDC057138
GGCCTGCGTTAGATTCAGGGCGTTGTCATCCAGAAGAGTGCGTGCTGCGTGCGCATATAGGGCATTTTTAAGTTCCACGCGGCGATGTTCAGATGCTCGGCCGCAGCTCGTTCGCCCAGCGCCCGAACTCCTCGCAGGAGTGCGTTGTAGGTGCGGGTGTCGGAGTGAAGTTGCAGGTGGGAGCGGCCAGGGGGCTTCTTGAACGGGTGGTGGATGCCGATCCCGGCGCCTTGATAGCCGGCGTCGGCGAGGGTGGGCAGGCCGTCGGCGGCCGCCTTGTACAGGGCTGACAGGCAGTGCATTCGGGCGGCGGTGATGTCGGGCACCGAGCCGGGCTCGGCTTCGGACACCCATAACGGGGTGCCGTTCGGGGCGGACAGGAACTGCACGTTCGCCCCGAATGCCTTGTGTTTCGCCGAATACCAGGTGTCCACCTCCTTGCCCGCGGCGCTCATGTGGGTACCGGCGACGCGGTCGGACTCGATCAGCGTGCCGTCCAGGACCAGGTGGTTCATGCCCCGCTTTCGGCACTCTGCAAGGACCCGGTGCAGATCCGGGGCCTGCTCGGCCAGGACGTCTATGCCTTCGTGCAGGTAGCGGTAGCCGGTGGTCTGAGAGATTCCCGCGTCCCGCGCCAGGCAGTGCACGCACGACCGCTCCCGGAACCAGCGCAGCACCAGCACGGCCTGCCGGAATGGTCCCAGCGCCCGCGAGCCCTTCGGGGTGCCGATCCGGCGACGATGGCCGGCCAGCAGCCGGGCGAGAAACTCAACGACATGACGCGGAACGTCGAGTACGGCAGCATAGGTGACCAACGTGAAGCCCCCGGTGACAGGCGGTCTTGTGAGAAAGACCTGTCCTACCAGGGGCTTCACGCCTGTCCACAGCCACCCTCATGCCCCAGCAACAGCGAGATCATTTCGTTGAGAAAACCTCAGTCAGCCGCAGTGCGGCGAACGCTCGGCCGAGCATGGTCGGCGGACCTGACGGCCAGGTTGGAAAAGGCTCAGTGGAGTGAGAGGCAGTGAGGGTTTGTGCGTTGGCACAGGTCAGCGCCGGTTCCCTGGGTTTGGCTCACTGTTATGGATGTGGGAGATCGGGGCGATTCCGCTGTCATGGGGCGGTATTCGTGCAGGTGGTGCGCTGACACGAAACCGATAGATCTCAGGAATGGCACCCCGCCGACGGCATC
>NZ_JBHUUX010000146.1:0-1131 GCF_042670845.1 Promicromonospora sp. NPDC057138
GGCTCGGTCCGGCCAGGCACCTGCCGGGTCTCCCGGTCGGGCTACTACCGGTGGATCGCCGGCACCGGGGCCCGTGCCGCGCGGCAGGCCGAGGAGGACGCCCTGGTCGAGGAGATCCGCGAGATCCACGCAGGGCACAAGGGGACCTACGGCGCCCTGCGTGTCCATGCCGAACTACGCGCCTTCGGACACACCGTGAACCACAAGCGGGTGGCGAGGCTGATGCGCAAGCACGGCATCGTCGGCCGCCACCTGCGGCGCAAGAAGCGCACCACTGTCCCGGACCCTGTCGCGCCGCCGGTGCCGGACCTGTTGCAGCGGGATTTCACCGCCGAGTACCTGGACGAACGCTGGTGCGGCGACATCACGTACATCCAGGTCGGCGCTGCCTGGCTCTACCTCGCTTGTGTGATCGATATCCGCTCGCGCCGCGTGGTCGGCTGGTCGATGGCCGCCCACATGCGCGCCTCGCTGGTCATCGACGCTCTCGAGGCAGCGGTCGCCGCCCGTGGCGGGAACGTCACCGGCGTGATCTTCCACGCGGACCACGGGGCCCAGTACACCTCGGCCGCGTTCGCGCAAGTCTGCGGCCGGTACGGGATCCGCCGGAGCATGGGCCGAGTCGGCTCGTCCTACGACAACGCCCTGGCAGAGAGCCTGTGGCAGAGCCTCAAGCGCGAGGCCATGCACAGCGGGCTGTTCCAGACGATGAGCCAGGCGAGGCTGGAGATCTTCCAGTGGCTCACCTACTACAACGCCCGCCGACGCCACAGCGCGCTGGGCTATCTCTCGCCGCTGGAATTCGAACAGCAGCACCATGCCCCGACTATGCTCTCCCTCGCGGCATGAAACCCCTGTGTCCACCTTCCGGGGGTCACCTCACTACCGCCTCGGCCACCGCCCGCACCAGCTGCGCGCCCGCCGGCAACGCCACACCCGCCAGCACGCCACTCTCCCCCACCGGCACTGCGGACGGCGCCGTCGACTTGGAGCGCGGCGGCCGGCGCGCATCTACCTCCGCCGCACCGCCCTCACGCGCTCCGGCCAAGGCGAGGTCAGCAACGACCAGCAGCGGGTTCCCAACGGGGGTGAACGTGCGAAGAGAGAGACGCGACGACGCGGATGTCATCG
>NZ_JBHUUX010000147.1:0-1083 GCF_042670845.1 Promicromonospora sp. NPDC057138
CGACGGGCGGCAGCCCCACGGCAAGCAGCACCGGGAAGCTCAGGAGCGACGCGACGCCGACCGCCGAGGTGAGCACCCCGGCCCCGAGCCGGCGCCACCCGGGAGTGGCTGGCCTGGATCACCACGGGCGGTGGCAACAAGGCCCCCACCTGGGAGTACTCGGTCGGCTGGAGCCGGGACGCGGACTTCTGGGCCGGCCTGGTCCAGGTCCCCGAGAAGGCCTGGACACCCGCACTCGACGCGAAGGGGCAGCCTCGCGAGGACGCCGCCCTGGTCGAGATCACCGACCTGCTCGATCTCGGCGAATGGCCGCCCGGCCTGCGCATCGTCGTCCGGCGTGAACCCGTCCACCCGAAGTACACCAAAGACCTCAAGCCCTATGAGATCGCGACCGGCTTCCGTTACACGGTGATCGCCACGAACACCGTCGGCCGGCAGCTGCAGTGGCTGGATGTCCGGCACCGGGCCCACGCGCACGTCGAGTCCGGCATCCGCAGATCGAAGGCACTGACCCTGCTGCGACTGCCGTCGTTCAAGTTCGCCCTCAACCAGGCCTGGTGCACCCTGCTCACCCTGGCCATGGACCTGCTGTCCTGGCTGCAGCTCCTCGCCCTCGACGGCCGACTGGCCCGCGCCGAGCCCGCCGCCGTCCGCGCCGGCCTGCTCGACGTCCCCGCCAAACTGGTCGACCACGCCCGCCGCCGCGAGCTCAAGCTCGACCCCGCCTGGCCCGCCGCCCAGCACGTCGTCACGGCCTGGGACCGCATCCAGGCCCTGCCCGACCCCGGCTGACCACCACACCGCCGTCCCGGCACACCGGAAGGAAGAGCCCGCAACACCCTCGGCGAGTGGACGCCGACGCCCACCGCGACGACACGCGGCCCACCGGCCTGACCCGCGACGACCGACCCACAGGGCGAACCGCCAGAAACCGGACACCCCAGTCGATCCCCTCACGCCGGCGCGCGCACGTGAATGATCGAGGCTGAAGGACTGGAAGATCCTCGCCACTCGCTACCGCGGCCCTCTCACCCGCTTCGCCCTCGTCGCACACCACGACGCGCGGGCTCACCGCCAGCGCCC
>NZ_JBHUUX010000148.1:0-1059 GCF_042670845.1 Promicromonospora sp. NPDC057138
CGTGTTGTGGGCGTTGGCGGATGCGAACACCCACCGTCATCGCCGGCTGGCGTGGCCGCACGTTATGGACTGATGCCCTGCGGCCTGGGCGGATGCACGACACCACAACCGCCCGCAACGAGTGCATCGCCGTCTGCCTGGCAGCACTCCCCCGTCGCCGAGGGGCCTTGACCCCGAGTCCTGGACACGGGTTATGCGGCTTGGGCCAGCGTAGTTGATGTTGCTGTGACTGCCGTCTCGTAGGCGATCGGGCTGCGGTGTCCGAGGCGGGAGTGTCGGCGTCGGGTGTTGTAGCGGTTCAGCCAGCGGAAGGTATCGAGGCGGGCCTCGCGCTCGCTGGACCAGGCCTTCCTGTCTTGGAGCGTTTCGCGTTTGAAGGTCGCGTTGAAGGACTCCGCGAGCGCGTTGTCCGCGCTGGACCCGATCGCGCCCATGCTCTGGATCACCCCTGCTGACCTGCAGGCTTCGGCGAATGCCCGGCTGGTGTACTGCGAGCCGTGGTCGGTGTGCATGATCGCGCCGGTCAGGCTGCCGCGGGTGCGCTGGGCGGCGGCGAGCGCGTCGGTGACGAGTTCGGTCCGCATGTGATCGGCGATCGCCCAGCCGGCCAGGCGCCGTGAGGCGAGGTCGATGACGGTGGCCAGATAGAGGAACTTCCCGCCGTCCAGGGGGAGGTAGGTGATGTCGCCGACGTACTTCGTGTTCACCTCGGTCGCGGTGAAGTCACGTCCGAGCAGGTCGGGGGCCTTCGCCGCGGCCGGGTCCGGAGTCGTGGTGCGGTGCCTGCGACGGAGTCGTACTCCTGCGAGATGGATGCTCCGCATGACGCGGGCGACCCGCTTGTGGTTGACCGGCTCGCCGGCCTCGCGGAGCTCGGCGGTGATCCTGGGGACACCGTAGGTACCGTCCGATTCCTGGTGCACGGCCCGTATCCGGACGGCGAGCCGGGCGTCGGCCGCCTGGCGGGCGGCCCGGTCAGGGGCTGTCCCGCGCCAGTAGTAGAAGCTCGAGCGTGCGATCTCCAACAGTCGGCACCCGGACGCCGTCCACGCCCAGCAC
>NZ_JBHUUX010000149.1:0-1057 GCF_042670845.1 Promicromonospora sp. NPDC057138
CCAGACGGCGAGTTCACCACCAGGTCGATCAGCCCCTCGGTGATCAGCCCCACCACCGGTCATGACGACCGGAGGGAGCATGGGGTGCGGCAGGAGTGGGAGCCGGAGGACCTGATCGAGGTCTGGACGCTGCTGGAGGAGGACAAAGAGCGGCTGCGGAACAAGTCGGGGGCAAACCGGTTGGGGTTCGCACTGTTGCTGAAGTTCTTCGAGGTGGAGGCCCGGTTCCCGGAGGCCGCCGGGGAGATCCCGGCGCCGGCGGTGTCGTACGTCGCCCAGCAGGTGAAGGTGGCCGTGGAGGAGTGGGCCGCGTACGACTGGTCGGGGCGGGCGATCAAGCGGCACCGGATGGAGATCCGGGGTGCGTTCGGCTTCCGTGAGTGCACCGAGGAGGACCAGGCCCAGCTCGCGGAGTGGCTGGCGGGCGAGCTGTGCGGGGTGGAGCTGAACCGGGACAGGCTGGCGGAGGCGGTGGTGGCGCGCTGCCGCAAGGACCGGCTGGAGCCGCCGGCGGCGGGTCAGATCGCCCGGCTGGTGGGCAGTGCGGTCAGCACCTTCGAGGAGCGGTTCTGCGCGGCCACGGTGGGTCGGCTGTCGGCGGCGACCCGGTCCCGGTTGGACGACCTGATCGCCGAGGACACTGGCGCGAGTGAGGACAGCGCGGGCGGCGGGGGCACGTTCTTCACCGAGCTGAAGGCAGACCCGGGCGCGTTGGGGCTGGACAGCTTGCTGGCGGAGGTGAACAAGCTCCAGCGGGTGCGCGCGCTGGAGCTGCCGCCGGAGCTGTTCGAGGATGTGTCGGAGAAGCTGGTGGCGGCCTGGCGGGCGCGGGCGTCGAAGGAGTACCCCTCGGACCTGCGGGCGGCGGGCGGGCCGGTGCGGTACACCCTGCTGTCGACGCTGTGCCATGTGCGGGAGACGGAGATCACCGACTCGCTGGTGGAGCTGTTCATCCAGCTCGTGCAGAAGATCAACACGCGTGCGGAGAAGAAGGTTGGGATCGGCGGTGCGCGGATCCTCGACGGAGTAGACCTCCGGGTGGGGCGCGGCGAGCTGC